>DASRZG010000138.1:0-6024 GCA_035686585.1 Phycisphaerae bacterium | reverse complement strand
AGCGACAACGCCAGCCCGGAGGGCGGCATATGCTAGCCCACCGCGGCAGCGGTGGGTAAGGTCGCGACCCTTGGAAAGACCCAGTCCCAACGGGACGGCACATGACCGGACACGGCGATGTGCCGCCCCTGGCGGGGCTGGGCTCCCTAGCGGCTGACCTCACCCACCGCTGCCGCGGTGGGCTAGCATATGCCGCCCTCCGGGCTGGCGTTGTCGCTTTTCGGAGATGACATTACTTATACCGGAATCAGTAAACTGTGACGGTCGCATCCCGTCTATTCCAGGTTCCCGGTTCCATCCGTTGCGGATTGGGTTGCGGGTTGGGTCTGCGACGGATCGACGTTGCCACCGGCCAGCGTGGCGATGAAGTTCCATGCAAGCCAGACGACCACCGCCAGCACGAGCATGACAAAGTACCTGCGGAGCCTGGCCGCGTGCAGCCTCTGGCACAGGGCGGCGCCGATCTGGATGCCGACCGTGCTGCCGATCAGCAGCGAGACCACGATGGGCAGGTCCACGTCGCCCCTGAGCCCGTAGCCGATGGTCCCGCTGATCGAGCCGAACAGGACCACCCCCAGGCTCGTGCCGACCGCCTGGTGAGGCCGAAGCCCCACCACCAGGATCAGCAGCGGCATGAACAGGACCCCGCCGCCGATGCCGAGCAGGCCGGTCATGCCGCCCACCAGCACTCCGATCAGCACCAGGCCCGCCGCGCTGACGCCGACCAGGCCCGTCTTGGGAAGATCGATCCTGGGCCCCAGCCGCAGCCTCTGCAGCAGGGACGTGCCGGTCGGCTCGTCGTCCTTCCTGCTCCAGATCAGAAACGCCGTCAGCAGCAGCAGGCCGATGAACAGGCCGTCCATGACCATGTTGAAGCCGGCCTTGCCGTCGCTGCCGATGGCCGTGGCGAGGAAGCCTTGCAGGTCCTTGCCCAGCCAGGCGCCCAGGATCGCCCCGGCGCCCATCAGGATCATGGCGCGGACCTCGACGTTGCCCAGGCGGAGGTGCCGGGCCATGCCCGCGGCCCCCGAGCCGATGGTGAACGACAGGCTCGACCCCGTCGCGACCGGGTAGGGGATGCCGAACAACAGCTTCAGCAGCGGGACGATCATGAACCCCCCGCCCACGCCGAACAGGCCCGTCAGCAGCCCGACCAACAGGCCGAAGGCCGCCATCGCGCCCCACAGCCCGGGCCCGTGCAGGTCCAGCAACGCGGCCAGGGCGGGCGTCATGATTCCTGCTCCCTTTCACCGGCCCGCCGGGTCCGCCGGCGCCGCAGGCATTCGAACACGAACTCCGCACCCAGGCCGATCAACAGCGGCACCAGCACGTAGCAGGCCACCTTCCAGTGCACCGGCAGATGGGCAAACGCCTCCGCCACGTGGTTCCACGCCGCCCTTACCGCATGGAGAGCACCTGTCAGCACAGTCTCTACGTCCTCGAAGAGGATGGTTTCGCAAGCCTTCGGAGCATAGGGGAAACGCCCGCGCCGGACAATGCCGCGTTCACGTCGCCAGGCGCCGCAGGAGCTCGCCGTTGAGCCGGTCCCAGTCCCTGCCTTGCTCGTCCAGGCCCTTGGGCGTCTCCAGGATCATCGGCACCGACGCCAGGCGGGGGTCGTTGACGAAGTGGGCGAATCCATCCGGGCCGATCCGGCCGGCGCCGATGTGCTCGTGGCGGTCGCGCCGGCTGCCCAGGTCTCCCAGCGAGTCGTTCAGGTGGACCGCCATCAGCCGGTCCAGGCCCACGATGCGATCGAAGGCGGCCATCGTTTCGTCGTAGGCCCGCCGGGAGCGGATGTCGTACCCCGCGGCGAAGACGTGGCAGGTGTCCAGGCATACCCCGAACCGCCCCCGGCGCCGCAGGGGCGACAGGATCGCCGCCAGCTCCTCGAACGTCCCGGCCAGCTGCCGGCCCGCGCCGGCGGTCGTCTCCAGCAGGACCTCCACCCGCCGGTGTCCGCACCCGGCCACGATCTCGTTGAGGGCGGACGAGACGCGCTCGATGCCCACGTCCCGCCCATCGGCCAGCGGCGAGCCCGGATGCAGCACGTAGTACTCCGCCCCCAGCCTCCCCGCGCGGTCGAGCTCCTCGGCCATGGCGGCGATGGACCGGCTTCGGACCTCCTCCCGGCCGGCGAGGTTGATCAGGTACGACCCGTGGGCGACCACCGGGCCGATCCCCAGCCGGCGGCGCGTCCGCCGGAAGCGCCGGACGACCTCCTCCGACAGCGGCCCCGTCCGCCACTGCCGCTGGTTGCGGACGAAGATGGCGACGCAGTCGAACCCGTATTCCGCCGCCCTTTCGAGGGCGTGCCAGGGCCCGCCTGCGATGCTCAGATGGGCGCCCAGGATCATCCCGGCATTGTAGCGTTCCCCGGCGGCGGGCACGGAACGTGAAACCCCCCGGGTAAAATGGTAAGAGAAGGGGCTATGGGCAAGAGCTGGAGCACGTTTGAGCATCCCGCCGACCTGGGCCTGTCGGCCGAGGCGGACTCGCTGGCGGCGCTGCTGGAGGCGCTGGGCGAGGGCATGTCCCGTCAGATCTGCGACGGGCGGGGCGTTTCGCCGAAGCGGTCCGTGGCGGTCGAGGTCGTCGCCGACGATCCCGAGTCGCTGGCGGTGGACTTCCTGTCCGAGCTGCTCAAGTTGTTCCACCTGGAACGGTTCCTGGTGGCGGACGTGCGGGTGGACGCCTGCGACGAGACGTCCGCCTCCGCGACGGCGACCGGCGAGACATACGATCCGGACCGGCACGAGCTCGGGGCGGAGATCAAGGCCGTCACGTACCATCAGATCAAGATCGCCCGGGAGGGTGAGAAGTGGGTCGGGAGAGTGATACTGGACGTTTGAGTGGAGCGAAGGGCAGTTCGGACTTAGAGGAACGTTGTCAGGTGTCGGACCAATCGCCCCCCAGCGGAAGCGGGGGGTTACGACGCTAGGGAACGTCGGACCTTACCGTGCGCCTTGAACCCCCCGCTTCCGCTGGGGGGCGATTGGCGCGACCCGCGGCATATCGTTACGTGTGCCTTGGGTGATGGACATGGAGGTGCAATATGGAACAGGCAAGCGACTTGAAGATAGAGCGGATCGACGCGAACCGGTGGCGGATTCCGAAGGAATCCAGGCCGGGGATGCGCGTGGACGGGATCATCTACGCCAGCGAGAGCCTGATGGAGCACATCCGGGGCGAGCAGGCGGTCGAGCAGGTCGCCAACGTCGCCACGCTGCCGGGGATCGTCAGCGCATCCCTGGCGATGCCGGACTGCCACTGGGGGTACGGCTTCTGCATCGGGGGGGTGGCGGCGACGGACGTGGAGGAGGGCGGGGTGGTCTCGCCGGGCGGCGTGGGTTACGACATCAACTGCGGCGTGAGGCTGCTGCGGTCGAACCTGACGCTGGACGACGTGGCGCCGAAGATGAAGGACCTGGTCAATCAGCTCTTCCGCGACGTGCCCTGCGGAGTGGGGGTGGGCGGCCAGTTGCGGTTCAACGACAAGGAACTGCGCCAGTTGTGCGTGGAGGGCGCGCGGTACCTGCTGAATCGCGGCCTGGCCGAGGAGGACGACCTCGCCGCCACCGAGGCGGGCGGCTTCATCGAGGGCGCCGACCCGGACGCGGTTTCCGCCGTCGCCTTCAGCCGGGGGCGGGACCAGTGCGGCACGTTGGGCTCGGGCAACCACTTCGCGGAGGTTCAGCTCGTCGAGCACGTCTACGACGCCAAGGCCGCCGAGGCCATGGGCCTGGAGGTCGGCGCGGTGGCGGTGATGATCCATTCCGGCTCGCGGGGCTTCGGCTACCAGGTGTGCGACGATTTCATCAAGGCCCTGCGGCACGTGCCGGCCAAGCTGGGCATCGAGCTGCCCGACCGGCAACTGGTCTGCGCCCCGGTGGACAGCCCGGAAGGACGGCGGTACCTGGGGGCGATGCGGTGTGCCGCCAATTACGCCTGGGCGAACCGCCAGATGCTGGCGACGCTGGCCCGGCGGGCGTTGGCGCACCACCTTGGCGCGTCGGTGGAGTCGCTGGGGCTCCGCCAGGTGTACGACGTGGCCCACAACATCGCCAAGATCGAGGAGCACCAGGTCGGCGGGCGGAAGCGGCGGCTCTGCGTGCACCGCAAGGGCGCCACCCGCGCCTTCCCGCCGGGGCATCCCGAGCTGCCGCCCCGGTACCGCCCGATCGGCCAACCCGTGCTGATCCCGGGCGACATGGGCACCGCCAGCTACGTGCTGACCGGGACCGAGGGGGCGATGGCGCAGACCTTCGGGTCCACCTGCCACGGCGCGGGCCGGCTCATGAGCCGCACGGCCGCCATCCGCGCCGCCCGGGGCCGGCGGATCGACCAGGAGCTCGCCGACCGCGGCATCATCGCCCGCGCCCGGGGGCGGACGGGACTGGCCGAGGAGCAGCCGGACGCCTACAAGGACGTGGACGAGGTGGTCCGGACCGTCCACGACGCCGGGATCAGCCGGCGGGTGGCCCGGCTCCGCCCGCTCGGCGTCATCAAGGGTTAAAAGAAACTTTCCCCCGCCCGCGCGCCGATCTATAGTTTACGGTCTTGCATTGACAGCATGCCGCGGTCCGGTCCTGCCGGGCCGGGCGGGCAACGAGCCGCGGACCGATGAGGTAAAGCGATCATGGCGTTTGCATTCTTTCGTCGCCGCCAGAAACTCGTCCTGATCCTGATGGTGCTGCTGATGGTGGCGTTCCTGATCCCCACGGCCATCGAGAACCTGGGCCAGGGGCGGAGCCGCCGGCAAGTGATCGGCGCCGCCGGCGGGGAGAAGATCCGCCTTGGGGACCTGGACCGTGCGACCGTGGGCATCGAGATCCTCCAGGAGAAGCTGCGCCTGGGGCAATACGTCGGGCAGGTTCACGAGGCGTTCCCGTTCGAGATGTTCCTGCGGATCAACGCGGGCCCGGACCTTCGCCTGGCGTGGACGCTGCTGCTGCACGAGGCGAAGCAGATGGGCATCCGGGTGACCAACCGGGAGGTGGACGCCTTCCTGACCTCGATCAACCTGACCGGCGAGAACCTCCAGCGCGAGGTCAGGCTGATGGGGGGGGTCACCGAGCGCGACCTCCGGTCGGCGGTGGCGGACCTGCTGATGGTCAACCAGGCCTTCGAGCTGTCCCGCGTGGGCGTCACCCCGCCGCTGGCGGAAATCCGGAGCCTCTACCGCGATCTGAACGAACGGATAGCCCTCGGCACGGTCTCGTTCGACGCCGCGGACCGGGTGGACAAGGCCTCCGAGCCGTCGGAGGAGGACGTCTTCAAGCAGTTCCAGAGCCACCGCGGCGCGCTGCCGATGGGCCCGAACAACAAGGACCCGTTCGGCTTCGGGTACCGCTTGCCCGACCGAGCCCAGATCAGTTGGCTGCTGGTCGAGGTCGACCGGGTGCGGGACGCCGTCACGGTGCCCGAGAAGATGATGCTGGACTACTGGCGCCTGCACCGGGGCGAGCTGAAGAAGAAGGTGCCCGTGCCTTCGTCGGCCCCCGCGTCCACCCAGTCCACCCAGCCGACCCAGCCGACCCAGCCGGCGGAGGTCGAGTACCGCGACGTGGAGATCGAGAAGTACAGCGAGGCCAAGAGCCAGATCCGCGAGATCCTCCAGGCCCAGGAGGCGGAGGCGAGGGTGAGCGAGATCATCGGCCTCCTGCGGACGCTGATCGGCAAATACGGTGAGTCCAGCGACCCGTATCTGCAGGCATACGAGGCGATCACCGCCGGCGCCGACAAGCTGCTCGCCAAGCCTGCCGGCAAGCCGGCACTGACCCGTGGGCCTCTGGAGAGGGTCCTGGCTTCGCTGGAGCGGTCGGCCGGGGTGCGGATTCAGTTTCCCTACGGCGAGCACGAGAAGCTGTCGATCCAGCCGGACGTGGTCGTCGACATCGGACCGGTCGGAGACGGCGTGACGGTGGGGCAGGCGCTGGAGAACATCCGCGCCGCCCTGAAGCTGCCGGAGCTGTCCTGGCGGGCGTGCCAGACTCTGGAGGGGGTGGTGTTCGCCGTCAAGCC
>DASRZG010000137.1:0-2362 GCA_035686585.1 Phycisphaerae bacterium | reverse complement strand
ATGGCCGAGATGATGCCCTACGTCCGCCAGTACGCCCCGGGCGCCCGCATCTACTCGGTGGTCTGGCACACCCAGCGGGACAACTGGCGCGGCATCTGGCAGTGCGGGGCGTTGCAGAAGGACGAGAAGACCCCCGACGGCAAGCCCTCCAGCGTCTACGGGCCCTTCCAGGTCATCTGCACCAACTGCCCCAACGACCTGGACCGCCGGACCACATGGGAGGCAGGCGGGGAGTACTGGACCTACACCTTCGTCGTCTCCTGTCTGCCCGAGTTCGCCAAGGCCCGGTTCGCCTACGGGTTCACCGGCGCCCGGCACTACTCAGCCGTGGTCTACGGCTTCGCCGACTCGAGCGATCCCCACGACCTCACCGCCGGGCAGGACATCCTCACCGGCCAGTGGATCACCGGCCAGTACACGCTGAACTACTACCTCAGCGGCGATTCCGAAGGCCCCGCCGGACCAATCCGCCACGCCTTGGCCAGTCACCAGGCCCTCGCCTGCCGGGCCGGCGCCACCGACCGCAAGTACGTCGAGACCCTCCGCGTCCTGGCCCACGACAAGGCCAGTGCCGACGACATCGCCTTCCTGAACGCCTTGCCCGCCCGCATCGACCGCATCGGCGGCGCCGGCAGGGGCGGCGTCGACGACTTCACCGCCGAGCTGAAGGACGAATCCGCCGTCGCCCACCTCCGCCGCGAGATCGCCATGCGGATCAAGGCGCTGGCAAAGAAGTAATCCACCGCCGAGCGCGACTCGTTTAGCCGCGACCCGCCGGGGAGCGCGCCGCCCCCTCACCCTGTGCCTTTGTATCCCCCACACCTTCCCCGAATGCCCCCCTCCAACGCGGTGGCATGAAGTTGTCATGCCACGGAGTCCGGGGATGGGACGTGGGGAACGGTGTTGGTCAGGGGGCGTAGCCCCCGGCCACGAGGGCCGGGGGCGAAATGGAGAGACGACAACCGGGAGCGAAATAGAGACAACACCGCCGCCCCGCGGTAGACTTGATCGTATGCCGTGAATCGCACGGGTGGCCATTCCGGGGACACCCCGCCGGGCAACGGCGGCAGTGCAGACGCCGAAGCGGAGACGGGAGTCTGGCATCTGTCCCCCACAATTGATGTGAGAGGACGACGCATGGGCATCCTCTTCTTCGACACGGAAACGACGGACCTGCCGGACTACAGGTCGGCGCCGGGGGAGCACCAGCCGCACGTGGTGCAGTTGGCGGCTGTCCTTGACCAGGGCGGGTCGGAGCGTGTGCTGACGACACTGATCAGGCCCGAGGGCTGGAGCATCAGCCCGGACGCCCAGCGGGTCCACGGGATCTCGACGGAGCAGGCGACGGCCGAGGGCATCCCCATCGCCGAGGCCATGGCCGAGTTTGACGAAATGCTGGACCAGGCCACGGTCGCCGTCGCCCATAACGTCAGGTTCGACCGCCTGCTGATCGATTCGGAGCACGTGCGGCTGCGACGGAAGGCCCGCTGGCCCAGGACGGTCTGCACGATGCTCACCTGCACGGACATCGTCCGCGTGATCGGCCACTGGGGCGGCTACAAGTGGCCGACCCTGGAAGAGACCTACCGTCACTTCTTCGGCCAGCCGCCGACGAACGCCCACGACGCCCTGTCCGACGTACGCGCCTGCCAGCGGATCTACCACGAGCTCATCCGGCAAGGGCACGTACGGCAGTCGTAGGTCGAGCAAGCGTTGCCGCCCAACGACCCGAGGCCCGTTCACGGGCCTTTGCCCCGCCGGTAGGCGGGGTGCAGCCCATCCCGGCGCGCCGGGATGGGGCGTCGGCCCCGAGGCCCCTCTCACCACAGCTTCCACCACGGTCTTGCCTGAGAGGCCCGCTCGTACTCCAGCCGCATCACCCAGCCCTCGTGTCCGTACACGGAATCGGAATACACGACGCGAGTCTTCTCCTGGGCATCCTCGCCTACCGTGTCTCCGTCGTTGATCACGGGGCCCTTCTCGGTCACGTACGCGGTCAGGGCGTACAGGCGGTCCCAGAGCGCGGGCGGGGGCTCCGGCGCTTTCTGGGCCTCGAACTCCATGTGCCCAAGGGCGGCCAGGCCATGCGTGAAGCCCCCGCTGGACCGGTCTCCGTCCGGAAAGACGCGGAAGTCGACCCAGACCTGAAGGGCTGGGGCCTTGGGCAACACCTCGACGGCAAAGTCGATGAACAGCCGCTTCGGAATGATCAGCGTGGCGCTGCCCCAGTACACGCCCAGAGCCGCAGGCGTGGTCGCCAGGACAGATGCGGTCACCTGCGTCAGCAGTGCAGATAATGCCATGGGGTCGAGTTCTGCGAAGATCGTCACGATGACGTGCGCCTGGTGCGGTTTCAGGGCAT
>DASRZG010000136.1:0-3019 GCA_035686585.1 Phycisphaerae bacterium | reverse complement strand
ACCTCTACCAGCCCGGTGTGGTTCACCTTGCCGGCGAGGGCGAAGATCTTCGTGCCCTTCGAGCCTTCCGTCCCGTTTCGGGCGTACTCGGCGGCGCCGGCCTCGATGATCCGGGGGACGTTGGCCCACGTCTCCACGTTGTTGATGTTCGTGGGCTTGCCGAACAGCCCCGAGGTCGCCGGGAACGGCGGGCGCGGGCGCGGCATGCCCCGCCGGCCCTCGATCGACGCGATCAGGGCCGTCTCCTCCCCGCAGACGAACGCCCCGGCCCCCTTGCGGATCTCCATGTCAAAGTCGAACCCGGTGCCCAGGATGTCGGTTCCCAGCAGCCCGGCCCGGCGGGCCTCGTCCAGGGCCAGCTCGGTGTGCTCGATGGCGATGGGGTACTCCGCCCGGACGTAGATGAACCCCCGGGCCGCGCCGATCGCGTAGGCCCCGAGGATCATCCCCTCGATCACCAAGTGCGGGTCGCCCTCCAGCAGGGCCCGGTCCATGAACGCCCCCGGATCGCCCTCGTCGGCGTTGCAGATGACGTACTTGGGCGATCCGGGCGCCGCGCGGGCGAACTGCCACTTCCTGCCGGTCGGGAAGCCCGCCCCGCCCCGTCCGCGAAGGCCCGACGACAGGACCTCCGCGATGATCTCCTCGGCGGACCTCTGCGACAGCGCCGCCGCGGCCGCCCCGTAAGCGCCGTGGGCAATGGCGTCTTCCAGCGAGCGCGGATCCACCACCCCGCAGTTCCGCAGCACCACCCGCGTCTGGTGCTTGTAGAAGGGAATGTCCCGCTGCCGGGCGACCGTCCGCTTTCCCGCCGACCAGCAAAGCCGCCGGATGATCTTGCCGCTCAGGACGGTGGTCTCGACGATCTCGGCCGCGTCGTCCGCCGTGACGTTCCGGTAGAAGACGGCGCTGCGGTCCGCCTGCTTGCCGCGGGCGGGCCGGTCGATGACCACCGCCACGGCCCCCGCGCACAGCCCGTGGCATCCCGTCCGCACGACGGCGGCACGGCCGCCCGCGTCCCGGCGCGCGATCTCCCGCTCCAGGGCCTCGCAGACGTCCAGCGCCCCCAGGGCCCGGCAGCCGGTCGAGCAGACGCGGATCACCGTCTCGGCCGTCGGGCGGGAGGCGAGATCCTTCCGCAAGGCGATCAGTTCGTCAACGGATCGCAGCGGATTCATGGTTTCTCCGCCCGGGGCGAGCCCTGATAGCTTCCCAGAACGCTGTGGACCCGCTGCGGGGTGAGCCTGCCGAAGTACTGGTTGTCGATCATCATCGCCGGCGCCAGAAAGCACGTGCCCAGGCAGGCGACGGTCTCCAGGTAGAACTGCATGTCCGCCGTGGTCTGGCCCTCGTCGATTCCCAGCGCCCGCCGCACCGTGTCGAGGATCCGCCCGGCGCCCTTGACGTGGCAGGCGGTCCCGCGGCAGCAGCGGACGGTGTGACGGCCGTGCGGGGCGGTGTAGAACTGCGCGTAGAAGCTCACCACCCCGTAGATCCGGCTGAGGGGGATCCTCGCGCGGCGGCTGATCTCGGCCAGCGCCGCGGCCGGCAGGTAGCCGAACCGCTCCTGCACGTTCTGAAGAAGGCCGATGAGATTCGCGTCCAGCGAGACGTTCAGTGGATCGAGAACGGATTGGATTTCGTTGTCTGGGAGCCCTTGATCAGAGCTTACCGGGGCAGCTCTCTGATCCATGCGTGACACCTTTCCACCCAATCGCCGCCATGGCGACCGCTCCTGGCCCCCCGCCCGTGACGCCCGCCTGCAAGAGGCAGTCCGAGCTTCCACAGCCGGATTGTAGCAGATTCGCACCCGCCGTTTACAGGCTGTTTCCTTCCCGCCCGGATCGCATCGCGTCCAGATCCTCCGGCGTGTTCACGTTGGCCATTTGATCGCCCAGCTCGTCGGGAACCAGGAGGCGATGGGCTCCCTCACTCGACAGCCAATCCGTTACGGAGAGCCTTCCGGAATGCAGCGCCTGCTCGATGGACGGGAGCGATTGCGGCTCGTAGACGGCGAAGAGAGGCTCGAGCATGCCGGTCTTCGGATTCCACGGCACCGACGCGGCCGCGCCGGGATCGCGCCCGCCCAGAAGGTAGTCCAGCAGATCCCCGCTCACGGCGGGCATGTCGCAGGCGGCGACGCAGACGCCCCGCGGCGGGTCGCCGGCCGCCGCGACGCGCAGGGCCGTGGCGATCCCGCCCAGCGGCCCCGCGCCGGGGGTCGTGTCCGGGTGCCACCGGGCGCAGATGGGGATATCGTTCCATTCCGGCGGCCGGCCGATGATCGCGACCTCGCCGATCCGATCGGCCAGCAGCTCGCAAAGCCGCCCGAGGATGCGGACCCCGCCGATCTTCAGGCGCGACTTGTCGAAGCCCATCCTTCGGCTGCCCCCCCCGGTCAAGACGATCCCGAGCAGGCGCTGGCTCAATGCCCGGCGCTGCTCGTACCACGACAGGACGAAAGCGACGATCGCGTCGAGGTCGTCGCGGGCGATCTGCTCGCCCTCGCCGACGATCAGTTGCACCGACCCGGAGGGGTGGGTCCGATCCGGTCCTTGCCCGCCGCTCAGCAGGATCTTGTCGTACACCGACCGGCGGTAGCCTTCCGCGAGGACCAGGTCGCAGCCGCGGCAGAACGCCGCCGCCAGGTCCGTCAGCGGCGGCTCCTGCCGGGCGTTTCGGATCTCGACTGCGTGGGCGCCGGCGGCGACGGCGGGGCTCGCACCGGCGTGGGCAAGCCGGGCGGAGTCTTTCTCGGAATCGCCCCCGGCGACGTGCCCGCAGTGCTTGATGGCCCCGACGCGGAGGCCGTCGGCCGTCAGGCGGCCGATCAGCCGCTCCAGCAGATGCGTCTTGCCGCTGCCGCTGCGACCCGTGATGCACAGGATGGGTGGTACGGTCATTTCGGGCAGTCTAGCCGCTCGCGGTGCACCCGTCCAGCCGGCGGGCGGCGACCGCCTGCCGTGTCGACCTGACCGCTCTTCTGCGCGCCGGGTTGGGTCCCGCCCGCATTTCCCGG
>DASRZG010000135.1:0-2018 GCA_035686585.1 Phycisphaerae bacterium | reverse complement strand
TACGAGGGCGGAAAGACCAAGTTCCTCTCTGGCGAGGCCCGCAAGCGGCAGGAGTCGTCTCAAACCGCCGCCTCTACGCAAGCGGGCGCCTCCCGTGCCAGCCAGGCCAAGCTGGCACACCAGAAGTCCGGCAAGGAACTGACGGAGGCGCAGTCCGCCGCCTACGACCGGATGTACGGTGCTGGTGCGGCCAAGGAGACGGCGGCCGACAAGCGGATGCGGCGACACATCGACCAGCAGAAGGTCCTCGCGCAGTCGAAGGTCGCCAACGCCCGGTACGACAAGTCCACGGCCCAGCGTATGGCGGCGACGGGTGCGGTTCCCCGCGCCATCATCCAGGCGCCGGGCGGACCCGCGCGGGAGTTCGTCGGCGACCAGACTCGCGTCGGGACGTACGCAGAGGGCGCCCAGATGCCCGTGGCGGCCTACCAGCAGATGGCCGGACTGCACGGCGATGTTGCACGCGCCTACGGGCCCTCGGGCATGGACATCTACAACGCCCAGGCGGCCCCCGGATCGCAGGCGTTGCGGGCCCAACAGGAGGCGCTCCGACCGGGCGCTCCAGGCGCGCCGGGCCAGCAACTGACCCCTGGGCAGTACCAGCACGTTCAGGACCGCATGTCCGGCTACCGCGTCCCGCCGCAGCCGGCCGAGGGGCCGGGCGGTGCCGCCATCTCGGGCGGCGACCAGCAGGTACTCGACCAGCTCCAGCAGCGGGCGGGCGATTGGGGCTTTCGGTGGAAGCTGGTCGCGGGCCCGGCAGCGGGCCCCGGCGCCCAGACCATGCAGAAGGCCCAGCAGGACGGCCTCATGCGAGAGTTGGAGGGCCGTATCCCCGATCAGCGGGAGCGCAGCATCTACCTCAACGCCATGGGGCTCGGCAGTGTCGCGCCCGCGGGCGTGGCATTCACGCCGGGCTTCTCCGGTGCAACCGGCCAGACGCCGATGCCCGTGGCGGGCTACAACGAGGCGACGATGGCCACGACCGGCGGCTGGCAGCCGACCTTCCAGACGCCGGAGCAGGAAGTGCAGTCCACGTCCGCACGGCTCCAGGCGGCTCAGGACCAACTCATGCAGATGGCGGGCGCGGGCGGGGCCGGCGGCGGGTGGAGCATCACGGGGACGCGGGACCCGAACCAGACGCTGCGGGATGCACAGATCACCGCACTCAAGGCGGGTACGGAGACCAAGACCATCACGAATGAAATGCTGCGGACGCAGGGCCTGCCATTGAGCCCGGAGGATGCGGCAACGGCAAAGTCGGTTACCGATGACGTGCAGGTTCTCAATCCGCAGCCGGGTGTGGACGAGCCGTATTCGACCTGGAACGTGCGTATCAATCAGACCGCCGCACGGGTGCAGGCGGCGATGGCGACCGCACGCACGCCACAGGCCCGGCGAGCCACGGCATTGGCGTTGTTGGCGAAGCTCACAGGCTGGCGCGACTTCCTGTCCCGCGCCCAGCGTGGCGAGGTACAGTGGCCGTCCAGCGCGGGCTACTCCTTCCTCGGCGCTGGCATTGGTGGCGCGTCGGCCGGGGCCCTCACCGGCGAAGCCCAGCGAAGCCGGGCGCAGGGCACCGCAGCGATGACCCAACTCCTACAACTGCTTGACACTGCGGTCCAGCCGCCACGTCAGCAACCGACGACCCAGCCCGCAGCGCCGAGCGGCGACGCCCCGCCCGTACCGGCCCCGCCGGGGTATTCATGGGATCCCCTCCAGAAGCGGTGGGTGCGGCACGGCGAGCACATTCAGTAACGAGGTAGCCCATGCCCACCGCGAGCCTCATTCCGAAGGTGCCCACCGCAGAGGAACTGCTGCGCCAGAGCCTGCCGAAGGAACTGCGGACGCCGAGGACCGGAGCCAACCAGCGCCGCCGGCCGCGGGTGACGATCCAGGAGCTCAACACCTACGGCGTCGAGGCCGTCCGCCGCAAGTGGCCGGACCTCGCACAGCAGAAGCAGGGGCTCAAGCACGCCATCGACAGCCGGTCGGCCCTGGAAAAAGTGTTCGACTTC
>DASRZG010000134.1:0-6945 GCA_035686585.1 Phycisphaerae bacterium | reverse complement strand
CCGACTCCGCCCCGGCCCATCCCGTCTTCAACCGCACCGTCGGCCTGCGCGACACCTGGGCGAAGGTCCAGAAGCAGGCGGGCGATAAGTAGCTGCAAGGCATGACGACAATATCGAATATCGAACACCGAATAGCGAACTCCGAAGTGCTTCTCCTTCGACATTCGTTATTCGACATTCGTTATTCGATATTCCCTTCTCATCCCACGGAATCGGGTGCCATGGTTACGCGTTGTCCGCGTAACCATGTCCACGCCCGCCGATCCTGAGCATCCCCGCATGGTCAGACAGACGACGCCTGACCATGGCACCCATTTCCTGTCTTTGTTCGCGTTGTTCGCGGCTTCTCAATCGGCCTTCGGCACCGTCCAGAATTTCGGCGCGTCGACGTTGAGCTTTCTGGCGATGGGGGCGACCTGCTTTTCGGCGTCGGCGTACCGGCCCTGGCGGATCAGCTCGGAGGCCTCGTCCATCGCCTTGAGCGTGGCGGCGTCTCGGGCGGTCTTGCGGATGCGGTAGACGCGGATCGGCAGGAGCAGGTCGGCCTTGGCGGGCGGGGTCGTCTTGAACTTCGCGGCGTAGTCGCGGGTGATCTGGAGGTATTTGACGCCGTCCTCGGCCGAGGGCTCGACGTTGGTGCCCTCGAACCAGTCGTTCCAGGTGGCGATCTGGACGAGCGGGACGCTGTCGGAGACCGCCTGCTCCCACGTGTAACGGTAGACCGCCCCGTCCGACCGCTCCACCAGCCGGTGGCCGTCGCCCCAGCCCCAGCAGCCGCGGTCGTCGAAGCCGGGGTACACGCAGTTCATGTGCAGGTCCAGCGTCCCGTCGGCCAGCAGGCGCCGGATGCGGCTGCGGCGCTGCTCGTACAGCTCCTTGACGTCGTCCAGCGTCCCCCAGCCGCGGAGGTCCCTCCCGTCCGGCGGCGGGCCGTGCCTCATCAGCGTCCAGTCGTACCAGCCGTTCATGATCCCCTTGTATGGAGGCTGCCACCACTGCGTGGCCAGGATCGGCCGGTCCGCCGGCTTGAACCGCTCCAGCCACTCGGCCACCTCCTGGCCCGAGAGCCTCCCGACCCCCTTGCCGGGGACGTCCTCCCCGTAGCTGAAGAACATCAGCACGGGCCGGCCCGCGATGCGGTACTGGACCTTCTCGATGACCTTCATCCACGCGTCCATGCCCTCGTGGCAGGCGGCGACGGTTTCGGGCCGGCCTTTCAGGTGGCGGTTCCACATGAAGTTGGCCTTGTCCTCGTAGACGACGACCGCCTTCAGGCCGTAGCGGGCCATCGCGTCGGCGTACCGCTTCATCGCCTCCACCCGCCAAGTGGGCGTCCGTGTGCCGGGGTCGTAGTAGAAGCCCAGGTCGAACAGGAACCCGTCGATGCCCGACATCTTCGCCAGTTGGCAGTGGCACTCGGCCGTGTGCGGGTCGGTCATGTCGTACCGGCCGATGAGCGGGTAATACACGCTGGCGACCTTCGGCCTGCCTTGCTCGTCGAGGGCCTCCGGGTCGTTGCGGACGATGCGGTTGGAGTAGTTCCACCCGCTCCACTTGCCGGAGCGGGCCTTGGACTGGAAGGAGACCATCACGTGGGCGAACACCGCCGGGGCGGCCGCCTTCATCAGCGGCGACTCGGCCTTCCCGGCCCCGTCCGCCTTCTCGCCTTCCGCGCCCAGTCCCGATGCCGACATGATCAACACGACTCCAAGAAGAGATAGTGTTTTCATGCGGGCAGTGTAATCGCGGATGGAGAGGGTTGGAAGTTGTTGCACATCTCCCCGCAGGCGCAGCTGCGGGGCGTGGGCGGGCGAAAGGGGCTTTTGCGGAGTTCGTGAACCGGTTACGATGCGCCCCCGACTGGCGGCGCGAGTCTCCGTCGCAGTCAATCGGCAATCGACAATCGGAAATCCGCAATGAGTCTTCTGGTCACCGGCAGCATCGGCATTGACACGGTCGAGGCCCCCTGGGGCAAGGTGGTGGATGCCCTGGGCGGCTCGAGCGTCTACTTCTCCTGCGCCGCCGGCTTCTTCGCGCCCGTCCGGTTCGTCGGCGTGGTGGGCGAGGACTGCCCCCCGGACTTCCTCAAGCCGCTGGCCGACAACCCCCGGATCGATCTGGGCGGGCTGGAGGTCCGCCCCGGCGCCAGGACCTTCCGCTGGCACGGCCGGTACCACGAGGACGTCAACCTTCGCGACACCGTGGCTGTGGAGCTCAACGTCGTCGGCGAGAAGGGCCCGACCATCCCCCAGGCCTTTCGCGACAGCCGGTACGTCTTCCTGGCCAACACCCACCCCGCCCTCCAGGCCGAGCTGCTGGCGGAGCTGGCCGGGCCTGAGCTGGTTGTCGCCGACACGATGGACCTGTGGATCCACGGCGAGCGGGCGGCCCTGGACGCCCTGATCGCCCGCATCGACGCGATCGTGCTCAACGACTCCGAGGCCCGGCTCCTGACCGGCCACGCCAACGTCGTCACCGCCGGCCTGGCCATCGCCGAGCGGGTGGGCGCCGACAGGCCCGCCGGACGGGCCGAGCCCTTCGTCGTGGTCAAGAAGGGCGAGCACGGCAGCATGCTCTTCGCCGGCGGACACGTCTGCGCCATGCCCGCCTGGCCCGCGCGGAAAGTGGTTGACCCCACCGGCGCCGGGGACAGCTTCGCCGGGGCCATGATGGGACACATCGCCGCCACCGGCCGGGCCGACCACCCCACGCTGCGGCGGGCGATGGCCTACGGATCCGTCGTGGCGTCGTTCACCCTCGAGGAGTTCTCCCTCGCCGGCCTGCTGCATGCCGACCGGGGCCGCATCGAGGAACGGATGAAGGCGTTCGAGGAAATGCTGAGGTTCTGACGGGAGACGGGACATGCCCATTCGCACCTTCCTGGCGCTGCCGCTGGACGAGGAGATCCTGGCCGGGCTGGACGAGGCCCAGCGCGGCCTGATGGGCGTGGGGGCGCAGGTCCGCTGGGTGGCGGGGGTCAACCTGCACCTGACGCTCAAGTTCCTCGGCGACGTCCAGGACGCCGACCTCTCCGACGTCTGCGAGGTCGCCCGCCAGATCGCCGCCCAGGTGGCCCCCTTCGAGTTCGCCGTCCGGGGCCTGGCCTCCGTCCCGCCGGTCGGGCAGATGCGAATGGTCTGGTGCGGGATCGAGGAGACCACGGGCCGGCTGGCCGAGCTGGCGGGGTTGGCCGAGGAGGCCTACGCGGAGCTGGGATACAAGAGGGAGCTCCGCCCGCACACCCCGCACCTGACGATCGGGCGGGTGAAGGGGGGCAGGAGCATCCCCGAGCTGCGCCACGCGGTGGCGGGCTATGCCCAGGCCGGGTTCGGCGTCCAGTTCGCGACGGAGCTGATCGTCTTCTCCTCCGAGCTGGGCCGGGAAGGCCCGACCTACGCCCCCCTGGCAGTCGCGCCGCTGGGCAGAGAGTGAGCCGGACCCGGATGAGGGTGCCCCGGACAAGCTCGTCCCGGGGCCGCTGTTCGCTTGTCCGGGGCACCCCGTCCCCGGGCCGGCGATGATTTTCTCAAGAAAGAGTATTGCATTACCCGAACATATTCCTTACAAGTGTTCCAACGTGTTAAGAATGGGTAGGTAAGGAGACCCGTGATGGCGAAATCGTCGAAGTCTTCAGCCAAGGTGGAGAAGCTCCCGGACGCCGACACCGAGCAGCGTCGGGCCAAGGCGCTGTCGTCGGCGCTGGAACAGATTGAGAAGAATTACGGCAAGGGCAGCATCATGCGGATGACCGACGACCAGGTCGTCCCGGTCAAAGGCATCAGCACCGGGGCGTTGAGCCTGGATCTGGCGTTGGGCGGGCAGGGGGTGCCGTGTGGGCGGATCTGCGAGCTGTTCGGCCCGGAGGGCAGCGGCAAGACGACGGTGGCGCTGCACGTGATCGCCAGCGCCCAGGCCGCCGGGGGGGTGGCGGCGTTCATCGACGCCGAGCACGCCCTCGACCCCACCTGGGCCCGCAAGCTGGGCGTCAAGCTGGAGGACCTGCTGATCTCCCAGCCGGACACGGGCGAGCAGGCCCTGGAGATCTGCGAGATGCTCGTCCGCTCCAACGCGGTGGACGTGATCGTGATCGACTCGGTGGCGGCGCTGATCCCGCGCGCGGAGATCGAGGGGGAGATGGGCGACACGCACATGGGGCTTCAGGCGAGGCTGATGAGCCAGGCGATGCGCAAGCTCACCGGCGTGATCTCCAAGACCAACACGTGCGTGATCTTCATCAACCAGATCCGCATGAAGATCGGCGTGATGTTCGGCAACCCCGAGACCACCCCGGGCGGGCGGGCGTTGAAGTTCTACTCCACCGTCCGTATCGACGTCCGCCGGATCTCGACGATCAAGGAGGGCGAAACGTCCGTCGGCACCCGGGTGCGGGCCCGCGTGGTCAAGAACAAGGTCGCCCCGCCGTTCCGCACGGCCGAGTTCGACATCATGTTCGACCACGGCCTCAGCACTTCCGGCGACCTGCTGGACCTGGCCGTCGAGCGGGGCATCGCCGAAAAGTCCGGCGCCTGGTACAGCTTCGGCGACGTCCGCCTCGGCCAGGGCCGCGAGGCCGCCAAGGCCTTTTTGATCGAAAACGCCGACCTGGCCGACGAGATCCGCCAGGCCATCCTGAAGGCGCACAAGGAGGCGGCGGACAAGTAGGCTGTGCAGCCCTTCGCTTGCCGCACGCGCGATGGGCGGGACGGGTAGGGCGGGCGACCCCGCCCACCCTGCATGCCGCCTCGCAAACGCGGGTGCTCCAGTTCGGGGGGGAGCCGGACAAGCCGGACAACGGCTTGTCCGGGGCACCCGTTTTTCATTGGCTTGGCCGACTGGACATCGGGCTTGCCGATCGGCGGAATCGTGGTAGAATCGCCGGCACGGCCCGCGACGGCAGGGGCCGCAAGTCTGTCCGGCAAGTCCCCGTCCCAATCGGACGACGCCTCGCCGGGACGCCCCGGCCGCCTCCGTCGATGGGCCCCGGAAGCGGAGCCGGGCGCCACGGGATGCCCGCGCCGCCGGTCACGGATGGGAGCCGCCCGCGGCCCCGGCCCGCACATCAGAAGGAGGTCTGGCATGAGAGGATGGCGCGCCGCAACGACGGCCGTGGTTGTCTGCGCCCTGCTGGCGCCGATCACCGCTTCGGCGGACGATCCGTACTGGCTGGCGGAAATGACCGCCGTTCACGCCGATTTCCAGGGCGTCAAGGGCCACATCGCCCGATTCGGCGACAGCATCACCTACAGCGGGGCGTTCTTCAAACCGCTGCAATGGGACTTCACCAACCGCACCCCGGCCGATGCCGCCGCCCAGGAGTGGCTGCAGTCCTATATCACTCCCTCCTGCTGGAGCTGGCAGGACGACGCGGTGGCCTACTCCAACGGCTGCTACAGCGGCATGACGGCCGCCTGGCCCCTCCAGGTCGAGCAGAACCCCGCCATGACCAACATCGAGCACTGGCTGAACAAGCTCCAGCCGGAGATGGCGGTGGTCATGTGGGGGACCAACGACCTGGGGCCGTTCAACGTCGCCACCTACACCAGCAACATGCGGCAGGTCATCCAGGCGTGCAAGGACTACGGCACCATCCCCCTGCTGACGACCATCCCGCCCCGCCGCGGATACGAGATCAAGAGCGCCGATTTCGCCCAGGCGATGCGGGACCTGGCCGCGGAGATGTCCGTGCCCCTGATCGATTACCATCAGGAGGTCCTCACCCGGCGCTCGGGGACCAGTTGGGACGGCACGTTGATCTCCGGTGACGGGGTCCACCCGTCGTACAACGCCGCGACGGCCTCGGACTTCAGCCCCTCCTCCCTCAACAGCAACGGCTACCTGCTGCGGAACTGGGTGACGCTGCACGGGCTGTACGACGTATACGAGCAGGTCCTGTCCAACGATCCCCCGCCGCTTCGGCCCGAGATCAGCGTGCACGATATCGCCGCCTCGGACCTGCCCGGCAGCGACCCGGTGCGGCGCTTCCCGGTGCCGGCCTCGGCCAACTGGCCGTCCGGCGAGCGATGCGTCTACGACAACTGGGCCCAGGGCCTGCCGTTCAGCCCCGACGGCAACCCCGCCAACTACACGCAGATCGCGCTTCCGATCGCCAATGCCGACATCACCATCAACGGCGTGGCGAACGACCCGGCCGCCCCGTCCGTCGACAACAGCTTCACCCTGTACACCAACCCGGAAGGCGACGACGCCGACCCCGGGGCGGACCGGCGGTTCCCGTACCACATCCCCCGTCTGGCCCGCAGCCACCAGGCCAACTACCTGGCCGTGGAGTTCGTCCCCGACGAGCCCACCGAGTACTTCGGCGTGTTCCTGCCGGCGTCCAGCAACAACTGGAGCACCGATCCGGCGATGGTGCTGGACGACCACAACTACCTGCTCCAGGACCGCAGCGTCTGGGTCATCGTCGAGGACGAGGCGGACGCCCCCGGCGCCGGCGAGGCCGAGTACGTCTGGCTGGGCGACGGCTACTGCCCGTTCCTGTCGGTCCAGTGGGACGGCGTCAACCGCATCCGCAAGGTGACCGTGATCCACGACGTCGCCGAGAACACCGACCGCGGCGTGGGCTTCATGGACGTCTACGTGGCCGTGCCCGAGCCGGCGACCACGCTGCTGATCCTCACCGCCCTCCCCCTCCTGCTCCGCAAACGGTGACGCCCCGCAGCGATGCATTGGATGCAGGCGATGGAATCCTTTGTCAATTTTCATTTGACGCGAAGGGAGAAGAGGCTGATCGCGGGCTCTCCCACTCACGGCCGAGTCAGGATCCCGGCGGCGCGGGGACGCCGGCGGCGGCGGGGACTCGGGGCTGCCGTTTCCTCATGACAATCTTCGTCGGACTGCCCAGGATCTCCGTCATCTCGCCGACGAGGGTGAACCGGTCCTCGGTGGTGCTCAGCGTGATCAGCCCGCACGAGCTCCTTGGCTGGC
>DASRZG010000133.1:0-11310 GCA_035686585.1 Phycisphaerae bacterium | reverse complement strand
AGCATCGCCGCCGTGCATGCGAGGCAGATCGCCGCGAAACGTTCCATGGCACGCCCCTTTCCGAAAGGGCCTTCCCGACGCAGGCAAGCATACAGCCGAACGTCCGCCATTGCACCGGTTTTTCGGGCCGGGAGGCATCCCCCTCCCCTCATTGATCATCATAGCCGCCCCGCGCGCCCGACGCCGCCCGTCGCGACGTACGGCGCCGATCACCCCCGCTGCGTCGCCTGGGTTGCACCCTCCGCCACCAGCCCCGTCAGTGCCGGCACGAGCCGGGACACCTCCACGGCCAGGTCGGCGAAGGCCTCCTGGGCGCCGGGGAGGTCTCCCTCACGGGCGGCCGTCTCGACCGCCAGGGCGGCCTCGTGGGCGGCGTGGGCGCCAAAGGTTCCGACGGAGCCCTTGAGGCTGTGGGCGGCGCCGGCGGCGGCATCGGCATCCAGGTCCGTGAGGGCCTGGCGGACGCTGCTGACCAGCCCGGGGCACTCGTCCAGGAACAGTTGGGCCATCTCCCGCAGCAGTTGCCGGTCTCCGCCGACGCGTTCCAGGGCTTCGGCCATGTCCAGGACGCCGGCGGCGTCGTCCTGGCGGCGGGCGGGGTCCTCGGCGTCGTGCGGGGACAGGTGGGGCGTCCGCCACTGCCCCACCACCTCCTCGACGACTTCCACCAGCCGGTCGGCGCGGATGGGCTTGCTGACGTACCCGTCCATCCCGGCCTCGAGGCACTTGTCTTGGTCGCCCTTCATCGCGTGGGCGGTCATGGCCACGATCGGCAGATGCCGGTCCAGGCCCCGCTCGGCCTGGCGGATGGCGGCGGTCGCCTCCAGGCCGTCCATCTCGGGCATCTGGACGTCCATGAGGACCACATCGAACCGCCCGCCCAAAGCGGCGTCGACCGCCTCCCTGCCGTTGCCGACCACCGTCACCCGGTGCCCGCGCTTCTGGAGGATCCGGGCGGCGAGGGTCTGGTTGACGTGGTTGTCCTCGGCCACCAGGATGTGCAGCCCTTCGCCGGCGGGCCCGGCGTGGGGGCGCGGCGCCTCGGCGCTGGGTTGGGAGGGCGCCTTCTCCACGCCGACGGCGGTCAGGATCGCGTCGAGCAGGTCCGACTCGCGGACGGGCTTGGTCACGTGGCCGGCGATGCCCAGCTCCTGGTACACCGCCGGCTCCTCGCGCCGGCCCGTCACCGGGACCATCATCACCGGCACCGTGGAGATCGACTCGTCCTCGTGCATCCGCCGCGCCAAGGCCATGCCGTCCATCCCGGGCATGTTCACGTCCACCAGCGCCAGCGCATACCCGCCTTCGCCGGCCTGCAGGGCCTCCAGGGCCGCGGAGGCGGAATGCACCACCGTCGGCGCCAACCCCCACTGCCGCAGCACCTGCTCGATCACGGCCGCCGCCGAGGCGTTGTCGTCGACGACCAGCACCGGCAGCGCCGCCAACGGCGGCGGGCACCCTTGCCGATCCTCCGGCTGGTCCTTCTGGAGGCACAGGACGGCGGTGAAGTGGAACGTGCTGCCGGCGCCCTCCTGGCTGCGGACCCAGATCCGCCCGCCCATCATCCGGGTCAGGCGGCCACAGATCGCCAGCCCCAGGCCCGTCCCGCCGTACTTGCGGGTGGTCGAGTTGTCCGCCTGCTCGAACGCCTGGAAGATGCCCTCCTGCTTGTCGGCCGAGATGCCCACACCCGTGTCGGAGATGGCGAAGTGCAGCAGCGCGTTGCGGTCGTCGCGCGAGTCGCACTCCACGCTCACCACCACCTCCCCCGCCTCGGTGAACTTCACCGCGTTGCCCACCAGGTTCACCAGGACCTGCCGGAGCCGCCCCGGGTCGCCCACCACGGCCGTGGGCACCCCCGGGCGGAGCGACCAGACCAGCTCCAGGCCCTTGGCCTCGGCCCGGACGCCCAGCGACTTGAGCGTGTCGCCCAGCAGGTCGCGGAGGTCGAACTCGATCGGCTCCAGGCCCATCCGCCCCGCCTCGATCTTGGAGAAGTCCAGCACGTCGTTGACCACCTGCAGCAGCGACTCGCTCGACTCGTTCACCATCTGGACGTACTCGCGCTGCGTCGCGGTCAGGTCGGTGTCCAGCAGCAGCTCGGTCATGCCGATCACCCCGTTGAGCGGCGTGCGGATCTCGTGGCTCATGTTCGCCAGGAACTCCCCCTTGGCCACGCTCGCCTCCTGGGCGGCCGAGGCCATGGCGTTGGCGCGGGCGATGGTTTGCTCCAACTGCTCGTTGGTCTCGCGGAGCTCCCGGCTGGCCTGCTCGGCCTGCTCTCGCGAGCGCCGCCACTGGCGCTCCATGTTGTTCCGATCGGTAATGTCCTCCACGCACACCAGCACCCGGCGGCGCGCGGACACCCGCACCAGCGTCGTGGACAGCAGGCAGCAAATCTCCCGCTGCTGCTGCCCCGAGCCCACCAGCAGCTTCGCCTCCATGCGGTGGGAGTCCCTGCCGAGTTGGAAGCTGGCGTTGATCCCTTTCCTCAGAAGACACGTACGGCAGTTCGGCCCCTCCCCGCAGCCTGCGCCGCCGCCGCGACTGGATTCGCACCGCAGCGCCTCCCCGATCGGCAGGCCAAGGATCTGCTCCTTCCGCCAGCCGACCAGCTCCACGGCCGTGCGGTTGGCGCGGCGCACCCGGCCCTTCTCGTCCACCAGCAGCAGCATGATCGGGGCGTTCTCGAGGATGCCCGAAAGCTCCGCCTGGCTCCTGCGGACCGCCCGCTCCGCCTCCACCCGCTCGGTGACGTCGCGGATGACCGCCAGCAGGACCCGCCGGTCCCGCGTGGTGAACCCCCCGCCGGTGACCTCCACCGGGAACAACGTCCCGTCCTTGCGGCGGTGGCGCGGCAGCGGACCGCCGGGCGCGTCGCAGTCGCCCGACAGGTCGCTGATCGCCAAGCCTTCGAACTCCTCCCGCGCGTACCCGTACAGGGCGATCGCCGCCTCGTTCACGTCCACGATCCGCTGCGTCCGGGCGTCGAACATCAGGACCGCGTCCGTCTCGGCCGAGAAGAGCTGCCGGACCTTCTCCTCGCTGACCCGCATGGCGGCGGTGCCGGTGTCGATCGCCCTGCTGGCGCGGGCCATCAGCCAGACCATCACGGCGAATACGATGCAGTTGGCCGCGGTGACCAACGCGATCCCGCGCGCCAGTGCCGACCGGGCGGCCGCCAACTCCTCCCCGCGGAAGACCAGCCACAGGCCCGTCCCCATCAGCAGCGGGGCCAAGGCTAGCGCAAGGGTGGACGTCAGAAGGAAATAGCGGAATATCCGCCTTCCGGGCGTAGCCGCAAGGTGGACGGAAAGTCGGGCGCTGCCCGGTACCGTCATCCGGAACTTCTCCTCGGTCGGCGCTTACGGAGACCGCCGAAATCGCCGCACGATCAGCCTCGAACGCAGCGCGCAGGCCAGCCGGAACGCCGTACGGAAGGCGTTCGGCGGTGACGCACCCTTGGCACTCCCGACGCTTCCTGTATCGGGTCGATTCGGGGGCCACTTGACGTGGCTCCGATGGCGATTGTCGTCCGAAACGGACCCGCCCCAAGCGGTTCGGGCAGCCCACGCCGCCCTATGCCTCCGCCTCCTCCGGCGGGCGGCAGGTGCGGCAGCGGCAGCAGCGTGTCAGCAGGTTGTACAGCGACACGATGATCAGCGTGCCGATGAAGCCGTCGGCGGCCGCCCACCCCATGCCGATGAACGCCCCGCCCCAACTGGGGCCGTATCCGTAGTAGATGCTGCCCAATACCTTAACGAACTCGTGGCCGTAGGAGGCGGTGTAGATCGCAGCCACCCCCATGCCCCAGACGCACAGGGCCCACACCACGGCGATAACCAGAGCCATGCATCCAGCGCAAATCCTGTTTTCTCGGGCTGTTGCCATCGCTCCAATCCTCCGATTCGTGTAACCGTTCTCATACAATTGTACCCGCACCACACCTTCCGTTTCGAGAAGGCCCGTACGGTCCGGACTCGCGCTCCTCTGCCGTGCAAGGCTCGTCCTAAAATGGTCTGGGGCGATCGGGCCGGGAGGTGGGATGATGCTGTTCGAAGACCGAGTCGATGCCGGCAGGAAGTTGGCGTCAAGGCTGGAGCATCTGGCCAAGGCCAAGCCGCTCGTGCTGGCCTTGCCGCGTGGGGGCGTGGTGGTCGCCTCCGAGGTCGCCCGCGCGCTGCGTGCGCCGCTGGACGTGATCGTGACCCGCAAGCTGGGCGCGCCGCTTCAGCCTGAGTTCGGCTTCGGCGCCGTCGGTCCCGGGGACGTCCGCGTGATCGACCGGCAGTCGGTGCGTATGCTGGGGCTGTCCGATTCGGACGTCGAGCGGATCGCCACCCGGGAACTGGCCGAACTGGCCCGCCGGGAAGGCGTCTACCGCCGCGGCCGGCGGGCCCCGAACGTCGCCGGCAAGACCGTCATCCTGGTTGACGACGGAGCCGCGACCGGCGTAACCATGCAGGCCGCCATCCGGTCGGTACGCGCGGGCGGCCCGGAACGGCTCGTTGTCGCCCTGCCGGTCGCCCCGCCCGATACGGCCGAGACGCTGGGGGCCGACGCGGACGAGATCATCTGCCTGGCCACCCCCGACCAGTTTGCCGCCGTCGGGCAGTGGTACCGCCGGTTCGACCAGGTTGACGACGACGAGGTGATCGACCTGCTCCGCCGCGCCCGCCGCCCCGCACCCGCCGCCGCTCACACCCGCTAGCGCCGGAGCCGGAGTGGACGTGCCACGCACGGACGCCTCGCGTTGGATCCCCCGTTCCCCCCCTTTCACATCCCCAGGGGCGTTGCTAGGATACGCCCGCCCGCTCCGCCGCCGGCGGGGCCGGGCGCGATGTTCCTGCCATCAGGACAAAGGAGAGCGACCATGGCTGCGCTGAACATCAAATCCGCGGACCAATGCCGGTACGATGAGGTCTCCCTCGGCGAGGTGATGATGCGGATCGACCCGGGCGACGTTCCAACGGCCAAGGCCCACACGGCGCGGATCTGGCACGGGGGGGGCGAGACGAACGTGGCCGAGGGCCTGGCGTACTGCTTCGGCATGCGGGCCGCGGTGGTGACCGCGCTGGTCGACGACGGCGTCGGCAGGAACATCGTCAACCGGCTCCGGACCGCCGGGTTGGACGTCTCGCACGTAATCTGGTTCCACACCACCGGCCGGGGCCGGTTCAGCACCGACCAGAAGGGCACGCTGCACAACGGCATCCACTTCACCTGGGCGGGCAAGGGCGTGCTGCCGTCGGTGACCGAGTACTACCGCGCCCACACCCCCATCCGCCAGCTCGCCCCCGGCGACGTGGACTGGGCGGGCCTGTTCGGCTCGGGCGTCCGGTGGTTCCACACGGGAGGCATTTACGCGCTGCTCTCGCCCACCTCCGGCGCGGTCGCACTGGAGGCGATGGACGCCGCCGGGGCGGCGGGAACGTTCCGCTCGTTCGACCTGAACTATCGCAGCAAGGTCGAGCCGGACAAGGACCGCGCCCGCCGGCAGAACAAGGAGATCGCCCGGCAGACGGACTTCCTGGTGGGCAACCAGAGCGATTTCGAGGACGCCCTGGGCGAGCCCTGCCGCAAGGTGGGCAAGGACGAGCCGCTGGATGTCTGGCTGGAGGCGTACTCGCAGATGCTCCGGCGGGTGGCGAAGACCTATCCCAACCTCCAGCTGATCGGCACGCAGCTCCGCGCCGCCCTCAGCGCCGACCGGATCAACTGGGGCGCCGTGCTATATGACGTCGAGGGCGACCAGGTCCACCAGGCTGTCGTCCGCGAGAACGTCGAGATCGCCGATCGCACCGGCGGCGGGGACTCGTTCGTCTCCGGCGTCGCCGCCGCCCTGATGAGCGGCAAGACCGTCGCCGAGGCCGTCCAATGGGGCGCCGCCCACGGCATCTGCGTCCAGTGCACCCCTGGCGACACCACCATGGTCACCCGCGCCGACGTCGAGAAGGAGGTCGCCCGCGCCCTCGCCGGCGGCGGGGTCAGCGCCCTGCGATAGGCGGGATGTCCCCGCGCCCGCCAGGGCCGGGACGGACAAGATTCCCGCCGCCGCGCCCACGGGGCCGCCGGCGCCTTGGGCCTTCTCGCCATAGGGGTCCGCCAGGACGGCCGGGTCGGCGATGCCCACCCCGTCGGTGGTGTGAATCTCGTTGCCGCGAAAGACCATGCCCTCGTAGATGCTCGTTGCCTAATTGGCCGAGACGGCAATGTGATTGACGTCGTGGATGGTGCAGTCCTCCACCGTGACGAACCTGGCGTTGGCGTTGTCGCCAAAAAAGTCCTGCCCGATCGCGATGCCCCGGTGCCCGCCGGTCAGCTCGAAACCCTTGATCGTCAGGTACTGCCCCCCCTCGACGTTGATCACGTTCTCGTTCGTGTTGTTCCGCCGGATCGTGACGTGCTCCCCCTCCGCCGCCCGGATCACGATGGGGGCGGCCGCCGTGCCGCGGTGGCCGAAGTTCAGCCGGATGTTGGACACGTACGTGCCCTCGTGGAAGATCACCTCATCCCCCGGCCGAAGCCCCCGGCCGTGGACCACGGCCAGCCAGTTGTCGGCCGGCGTGAGATCGTACGTCGTCAGCAGCAGGCGCGATTCCAGCGGTTCGAACACGGGCAGCAAACGCGGTGCGGCCAATCCATGATGGTTCACTTCGGCCTCCCTATCGCCTTCCCCATGCCCGCGCCGGGCTCCGCCGGCCCGCCAACGGCCCGATGATATCAGCCTCCGGCGGGGGCGCGTAGAATAAGTGGAACCGTCTCGCCCCACCGGGCGCCGGGCGGATTTTGCTGGTTGACTTCCGCGCCCGGGGTCGATACCTTGTTGTGTCGCTGAAGCAGTGATGCTTTGGTCCTAAGGGCATCCCGCCGCCGGCTGCTGGGGCAGCGGGAATGGGCGAGCCGGTGGCGGCCGCTTGTTCAAGCCTCGGACCAGGCCACCCGCCGCCGTCTGGATGCACTCTCGATTCCTGCGGTGCGCGGGCGGCTCGGACCAGGAACCACTACCCGGTGGTGTAATTGGCAACACACGAGGTTTTGGTCCTCGTATTCCAGGTTCGAGTCCTGGCCGGGTAGTGAGTACCGTGAGAATGAGCACAACGGCAATCATTCTGGCCGCGGGCAAGGGCACGCGGATGAAGACCGCTCAGCCGAAGGTGCTGCACCCGGTGTGCAACCAGCCCATGCTCACCTACGTGCTCAGCGCCTGCCGGGAGGTCGGCTGCGACCGCCTGATCTGCGTGATCGGCTTCGGCGCCAAGGCCATCCAGGCCGCCTACGCCGACGCCACCGACATCACCTGGGTCGAGCAGACCCGCCCGCTCGGCACCGGGCACGCCGTCCAGATGTGCAAGCCCCTGCTGGAAGGCGACAGCGGCGAGCTGCTGATCCTCGCCGGCGACGGGCCGCTGGTCCAGGCCCGGACCCTCCGGCAACTGCTGGCGGTCCACCGCCGGCGCCGCAGCGCCTGCACCCTGGCGACCAGCATCATGGCCAACCCCGGCTCCTTCGGGCGCGTCATGCGCGACGAGACCGGCGCGCTGTCCGGCATCGTCGAGTACCTCGACGCCACGGAGGAGCAGCACCGCATCCGGGAGGTCAACGTCTCGCTGTACTGCTTCGACACCGCCCGGCTGATGGAGGTGATCGACGACCTCAGGAACGACAACGCCAAGGGCGAATACTATCTCACCGACACCCTGGGGATGCTCAAGGGACGGGACTATCCCCTGGCGGCCGTGCCCGCCGTGCCCGAGGAAGACGTCCTGAGCATCAACGACCGACAGCAGCTCGCCCAGGTGTCGCGCCTGATGCAGCGGCGGATTCAGCGGAGGCTCATGCTGGCGGGGGTCACCATCGAGGACACCGAGAGCACCTGGATCGACCCGCGGTGCGAGATCGGCCCGGACAGCGAGATCCGCCCCATGACCGTGCTGGACGGGGCGTGCCGGATCGGATCGGGCTGCGTGATCGGGCCGATGGTGCACCTGACCGACGCGGTGGTCGAGGACAACCAGACCGTGGAGCACGCCCATGGATAACCTGAAAGTCTTCTCGGGCCGGGCGCACCCGGAGCTGTCGCAGCGCGTGGCCGATTACCTGGGCTTGTCGCTGGGCGCGTTGTCGATCGGGCGGTTCCCGGACGGCGAGACGATGGTCAAGCTGAACGAGGACATCCGGGGACGCGACGTGTTCTTCCTTCAGCCCACCTGCCCGCCCGTCAACGACAACCTGATGGAGCTGCTGGTGTTCCTGGACTGCGCGCGGCGCGCGTCGGCGGAGCGGATCACGGCGGTGATCCCCTATTTCGGGTACGCCCGGCAGGACCGCAAGGACGAGGGGCGCGTCCCGATCACGGCCAAGATGGTGGCCAACCTGATCTCGACCGCCGGGGCGGACCGGGTGCTGACGATGGACCTGCACGCGGCACAGATCCAGGGGTTTTTCGACATCCCGGTGGACAACCTCTACGCCGAACCCGTGCTGAGCCGGTACTTCGCCGAGAAGGACCTGTCCGATCTGGTCCTGGTCAGCCCGGACATCGGCAACGCCAAGCAGGCGCGGGCGTACGCCCAGCGGCTGGGGGGGGATATCGCGGTGATCAACAAGCGCCGCGTCAGCGGCGAGGAGGTGGAGTCGGGCACGATTATCGGCGACATCGCGGGCAAGACGGTGCTGATGATGGACGACATGATCTCGACCGCCGGCACGATCTGCGGGGCGGCCCAACTCTGCAAGGACAAGGGCGCCAAGCGGGTGTACGTCGGGGCGACGCACGCGGTGCTTTGCGGCGCGGCGATCGAGCGGCTCCAGGCGGCGCCGATCGAGGAGGTGACGGTGACGGACACGATCCCGGTCCCGTCCGCCTCGCGGGAGGCGTTGAAGAAGCTGACGGTGCTTTCGGTATCCGAGCTGATCGGCGAGGCGATCCACCGCATCCACAACGACGAATCGGTGAGCATCCTGTTCCTGTAGGACCGCGCAGGCCGGGCACGCGCCGGGCCGCGGCGATGGGAGAGCGAACGTATGGCGTTGCTGAAACTGAACAAGCGTGACCGGACGGGTACCCGCGCGTCGCGCCGTCTCCGCGGGCAGGGCCTGGTGCCGGCGATCATCTACGGGCACGGCGAGGCGAACGTCGCGGTGAGCCTCTCGGCGCACGACATTGATCTGGCGGTCCAACACGGCGAACAGCTCATGCAGGCGGACATGGACGGCAGTCAGGAGAACTTCCTGATCAAGGAGGTCCAGTACGACTACACGGGCCAGCACATCGTGCACGTGGACCTGACGCGCGTGAGCCTGGACGAGCGTGTGACGGTGACGGTCCCGGTGGTCCTGCGGGGCACGCCGGTGGGCGTGGAGACCGAGGAGGGGGTGCTGACCCAGCACCTGGATGAGCTGGAGTGCGAGTGCCTGGTGACGGAGATCCCCGAGGAGATTCGCGTCCCGGTCAACGATCTGCACGTGGACGACGTGCTTCGGGTGGCGGACCTGAAGCTGCCCGAGGGGCTCCTCGTCAAGATCGACCCGGAGACGCCCGTGGCGTCGGTGTCGGTGGTGATCGAGGAAGAGGCCGCCCCCGCCGTCGAAGCGGAAGAGGCCGAACCCGAGGTCATCGGCGAGAAGAAGGAAGAGGAAGAGGCCGGCGAGGAAAAAGGCGGCTGATGCCGCCGGGCCGCCTCCCCGCCTGCCGGCGGCGCGGACCGCGATGGAAGGGCGGACGTGGACGATTGGCCGAGGGCACCCAAATACGTCGTCGGCCTGGGCAACCCGGGACGGCGGTACCAGCTCACCCGGCACAACGTGGGCTTCATGGTGCTGGCGGTGCTGCGGGAGCGATGGGACTTCGGCCGGGCGAGGGACCGATTCGGCGGGCGGGTCTGGACGGGCCGGATCGAATCGGCGCCTGTGATGCTGCTGGCGCCCCAGACGTACATGAACGAATCGGGCCGGGCCGTGGCGGAGATGGTGACGTTCCACAAGGCCTCCCCGTCGTCGGTGCTGGTGGTGCTGGACGACATGGCGTTGCCGTTGGGCCGGCTTCGGGCGCGGTCGCGCGGCTCGGCCGGAGGGCACAAGGGCCTGGCGGACATTGCCCGGGCCCTCGGCACCGACGAGGTGCCTCGGCTTCGGGTGGGCATCGGCTCCCCGCCCGAGCAAATGGACGCCGTGGCGTACGTGCTGAGCCGGTTCGACGAGCAGGAACAGGCGGAGATGTCCGGGGCGGTTCGTCGCGCTGCCGACGCGGCGGCCGCCTGGGCCACGGCGGGCATCGAGTGCGTGATGAACGCGTATAACCAGGGCGATCCCAACGGGGACGCGCCCGAGTCAACGAAGGACGGAAACGACTGATGAAGACCTACGAGGCGATGTTTGTGTTGGACGCGAGCGGCACGAACTTCGAGGAAGCCGCCGCGCCGGTCCGCGACGTGCTGGCGCGGTCCGAGGCCGAGACCCTCGCCATGAAGCCCTGGGACGAGCGCCGGCTCGCCTATGAGATCAAGGGGCACCGGCGCGGGCTGTACGTGCTGACCTACTTCAAGGCCGACCCCACCCGCATGGAGGCGATGGAGCACGACATCCAACTCGACGAGCGGATCCTCCGCGCGATGATCCTCTCGGCGGACCACCTCGACGAAAAGGCCATCCACGCCGAAACGCCCGCCACCTCCGCCCAGGCGCGCAAGGCCGCCCGGGAGGCCGAGGGCGCCGAGCCGGCGGAGACGCGCGAGTCGAAACGGGACGAGAAGGCCGAGCAGGACCGGCCTCGGCGCGGCCCGGGCCCGCGGGCCCGGACGAGTTCCCGGTCGGACGAATCGTTCGATTCCGAAGAGTCGGAGGACTCCGACGACTGAGCCGTACTGCCATGCATCGTACGTGACACCGCCACTGCCAGCGAAAGCGAGAACGCACCATGGCCAACTACAACAAGGTGATCCTGGTGGGTAACCTGACTCGGGACCCGCAGATGTCGTATCTGCCCAACCAGACTCCGGTCTGCGAGTTTGGACTGGCGGTCAACCGCCGGTGGCGAAGCGCCAACGGCGAGCAGCGCGATGAGACGTGCTTCATCGATTGCCAGGTCTACGGCCGGCAGGCCGAGACGTTCAACCAGTACATGTCCAAGGGGCGGCCCGTGCTGATCGAGGGGCAGCTCCAGTTCGATTCGTGGGAAGGCCAGGACGGGACGAAGCGGTCGAAGCACCGCATCAACGTGCAGTCCTTCCAGTTCCTCGGCGGGCCGCGCGGTGCGGCCACGCAGCAGCCGTCGCAGCAGGCGCAGCGGCCGGCGCCACAGCGCCCGCC
>DASRZG010000132.1:0-25548 GCA_035686585.1 Phycisphaerae bacterium | reverse complement strand
CGATAGCCGTGCAGCACGAGCCAACGGCCAAGCAGCGCTGTGCCGAACGAAGGGTGATCGACGTAGGCGTCGCCGCTGACCAGGAGCACGTCGAGCTCCTGCCAGCCCAGTCGGTCCATCTCCTGGCGCGACATCGGGAGGACGTGCGGCATGTGCACGACATGCTGGCCGTGGGACGCAACAGAGCGGTCCGGGGCTGGAGGATTCTTCGGCAGCGACGGCATTTCAATTCCCCCGGCATGATACCAGATGGGGCGCCGCGTCCGTCCGGAAACTCCGCCTGGGCGGCGGACGGCGGCCAAGCTTTGGTTCGTCGTCCAGCCGGGCGAGGGACTGGCGCTTGCGGAAGGCCCACAGGTGTCAAGGCCGACCTCCGCCGTTCACGCCGCAGACCGACGCCGTTTGCGGGCGCCGCCCCTTGGGACCAGGAGCTATAATCCGGCGAGTCATGACAGACCAGCCCGACAACCAGCCCGCTCCCGGCGGCAAGCCCCGTCGCCGACAGCGATATCCCGGCAGCCACCCCCGTCGCTTCGAGCACCGCTACAAGGAACTCGCCGGCGACGCCGAGATGATCCAGCACGTCCGCGGGCGTCGCCGCACGCCGGCCGGGGCGCACGTGCCCGTGCTGCTGGCCGAGGTGATCGACGCCCTGGCGCCCCGGCCCGGCCAGGTCGTCGCCGACTGCACGCTGGGCTATGGCGGGCACGCCGCCGCCTTGGCCAAGGCGGTGCAGCCCGGCGGGAGGGTCATCGGCTTCGACGTCGACGCCCGGGAACTGGCGCGGACCAAGAGGCGGCTGGAAGCCCTGCGCCTGCCGCTCAGCGTCCACCACGCCAACTTCGCCGGCATTGCCAAGGTGATGGTCCAGGAGGGCCTGGACGGCTACGACATCATCTTCGCCGACCTGGGCGTCTCCAGCATGCAGATCGACGACCCGTCCCGCGGCATGAGCTACAAGCATGACAACGCCCCGCTGGACATGCGGATGGACCCCCGCCGCCCCCGCACCGCCGCCGACCTGCTGACGTCGCTCAGTGAAGCCGAGCTGTCCCAGGCCCTCTGGGAACTGGCCGACGAGCCGGACCACGAGAAGATCGCCCAGTGGATCGTCCGCCAGCGGAAGGTAGCGCCCATCGCCACCACGGGCCAACTCAAGGGGCTGATCTTCGCCGCCAAGGGCACGGTGGAGAAGCGCTGGAAAAAGCAGGCGGCCTACGAGGACGCCCACCCGGCCATGCGGACCTTCCAGGCCCTGCGGATCCTGGTCAACGACGAACTGTCGGCGATGAGGCAACTACTGCGTCTGGCCCCCCAATGCCTGCGCCCCGGCGGACGGATCGGCATCATCAGCTTCCACAGCGGGGAAGACCGCCTAGCCAAGAACGCCTTCCGCGACGGCTATCTCCAAGGCCTCTACGAGGCCCACAGCGGCCAGGTCATCCGGCCCGGCGGCCAGGAAGTCTACCACAACCCCCGCAGCAGCTCGGCCAAGTTCCGCTGGGCCCGCGTTGCTCCAAGCATTTCGAACTCGCCAATAAGCCCCCCGAACACGGACATTTCGAACTCTCCTGCGGTAGGTGGGGAGTAGAGAGACCCGGCTTCGCCAAGGCTACGCCGGGCCGAGAACCGCATGCCGCGGCGTCCTCTACACCGGCTGCCAGACAACTCACCGGCCGCGAAGCAGAGGTCGTTGTGGGCGGCGCCCCAGGAGCGCCCATGCACCACGACGACCCCGCCGACATGTCCATCGATGACCGCCTGGAGGAACTCACCGCGCTGCTGGAGCAGGCACGCAAGCGGAGCCGCGAGGGCCTCGACGCCCTCCAGGGCAAGCGCCGCCGGCTTGAACGCGAGCTGGCCCGGCATGGCGTGGAGGTCCGCAAGCTGATGGATCAGGCCGGGACGCCGGGCGAATCGCCGACGGCGGCACGGCTGGCGGACCTTCAGGAACGCATCCGGGTGGCCGAGCAACGTGCGACCGAGGTCCGCGAGCAGATCATCGCGCTGAGCGAGAAGGTCGTGGACGAGAAGGAACTGGCCCGGGCCCTGTCGCTCTTCGACCCGGTCTGGAACTCCCTGTCGCCCGGCGAGCAGGCGCGGGTGATGCACCTGCTGGTCGAGCGCGTCCGCTATGACGGCGCGGAGGGCAAGCTGTCCATCGCCTTCCGACCCACCGGCATCAAGGCGCTGGCCGAAGAGATGCAGGCCAGCCGAATGGAGAAGTGAGCATGTTGATCGAGTGCAAGGTCCACTTCGAGATCGGCCGCAAGACGCGGAAGACGCTCAAGGTCGGCGACGCGCCCCCGGACCCGCAGACGCTCGTCGAGCCGGGGCGCGTGCCGCGCGTCTCGCGCCTGATGGCCCTGGCCATCCGGCTTGACCGGCTCCTGCGGGAAGGCGTGGCCCGCGACTACGCTGACCTGGCGCGGCTGGGCGGCGTGACCCGGGCGCGGCTGGCGCAGATCATGAACCTCCTGCTCCTGGCCCCGGACATCCAGGAGGAGCTGCTGTTCCTGCCCCGGACCACCCACGGCCGCGACCCCATCGCCGAGCCACAAGCGCGCCCCCGCTCGTGCCCGCTTCACGCCGCCCGGAACCGCCGCCAGAACGCCTGCCCGATCCAGAAACGCACGAGGCCCCGGGCGTCCTGCCCAGGGCCTACGTGTCGAGTAGCATAGCGGGGGCCGGATCCGAACCTGCGACCCACCGGTCACTCCAGGGCCGCCAGCAGGACCGTGGCGTACGCGCCGCGGGGCAGTTCGAAGGACAGCGTCCTGGAGAAGGCGATCCGCCCCCCGGCGGATGGCTCCCGGCTGGGGACGGACATGCCGAACCCCGCCGTCTCCGCCAGCCACCTCCGCGGCGCCTCGCCGAAGAAGGGCCTGTGCAGCCCCGGAATGCGCAGGTCCGCGACCTTCAGGTCGTGCCGCTTGAGCACCGCTTCCGCCGCCTCCGCCCAGGGCGGCCGGAGTTGCGTCCGAGGGCCCAGAAGCGGCATGTCCAGTCTGGCCAGCGCCGGAGGGATGGCCCTGGCCGGGGCGAAACGCATCAGCCGGAGGGGGTCCTTGGCCTCCCACAGCGCCCCGGGCGGACAGACCCCCCCGAGCAGTTCCGAGGCGGTCGCGTTCCAGAGATACGACTGGTAGGCCTCCACGTTGATCTGCTGGATGAAATACGGCAGCGCCGCGAAGGCCTCGCGAAAGTCGCCGCCGCGTGCCAGCACCTCCACGGCCGCGCGCGCCGGGCAGGGCGGCAGCCTGGGCAGCGCCTCGGCCCAGCGACCCCAGTGTTTCTCCAGCGTCCGTTTGAAGATCTTGTCGGTCCTCCGGTCCCTCTTGGCGGCCACGGCGATGGCCAACTTCAGGGCCTGCTCGAAGTCGCCATCGATCAGGTGACGGGCGAGAAACCCCCGCCCGTGCCGGGTCGTCCCGAATCGCTGCCGCCCGAAGTAGTTGACGAAGCGCAGGACGCCCGGCGATCCGGTGGCCAGCCGCCCGGCGGAGCGGTCCATCGCCTCGCACGCCCGCCGAGTCAGTCCCGCCAGGCGGATGCGGAAGCGGTTGGCGGCGATGGACGAGCTCGCCAGCGGCCTGTCGGTCCACCCCAGGCGCTCGGCTTGCCAGCCCCTGCCCTTCAGCGCCGCCGGCCGGCGGCCTGACGTCAGCGAAACGTGCTGCACCGTGGTGGCGTACTTGTCCTTCAGGCCGCTGAAGACGATGCTCTTTGGGGCGACGCGCAAGGCCTCCGCCAGGCGCTCCACCGCCTCGGGCGTGGAGAGCCCGCGCTTGGTAAGGCGGTAGACGGCCACAGGCCCCGGCTCCCGCCGAATGGCCGCCAGGGCATGGGGCGTGAGGGTCTCCTCCACGAGGAAGTCCTCCGGCGTCTGCTTGATGATCATGGAAGTATTATTCCGGCCGGTCAGGCCGGAGCCAGGCAAATCCACCCGCCGTCCGGCTTGCCCGGCCGGGCCTGGAAAAGGCCCGCGACAAGAAAAACCGGCCGGGGACGGGCGGTATCGGACCGCCCCCGGTCGGCCCGGCGGGCCCGGCCGTCGCTGCTATCGCGGCGCGGAACCCGTCGTCATTGGCTGTAGAGGGGTTGAACGCACACGCATCGGTGCGACAAGGACAGATCGGGATCCGACAGCCGGTGCGGGCAGACACGTGCCCGCGGCCGCAATCTCCAGGTGCACACCATCATGACCGGCTGTCCCCATGGTCCCGGCTTTCCGTCAGCGAAGGTTGTCCTTGAGCACCCGGCCGTCGTGGTCCACGTTCATCAGGAACTCCTGCCCTCCATCGCACAGCTTGATCCTCCAGTAGCAGCGTCCGCAATCGGCGCTGAGGATCTGGCCGCAGGGATGGCTGTTCGCGACGGCGGTCATGATCGGATCGGGAAGCAGCCGGCCGTCGGCGAAGGCCGTGCGATACACGAAGGTGCCTTCCATCGGAGCGGACACGAACACCGGCACGGCCCTGCCGTAGGCGTCGGTCTGCCAGGTGATGTACTCCACCGGCTCGGCGCACGGCAGACAGGCGGCCTCCACGGGCGCCGCGGCCGTGAACACCATCAAGGCAGCCGCCAGCGCCGGAACTTTCCAGCTTGCCCAACTCATGGGTCCTCTCCTTAAAGACTCACAACTCCGTATGACCCTACACACATCATTTTATTCGCCCCCGCCCGGCGTCTTCCGCGTGCGGACCGGCCGGCAGGGACCGGCAAAGTTCGCAAGCCCGCCGCGGGGCTTGACGTAGCGCCGGGCACATTTCCGCGCGCGGCCGCCCGAAATCCTCACAAAAAACCGCTCCGTCCGTCGGCGGCCGCACTCCCCACAAGTCTCATCCGCAGAGGGCCTTATAGGCTGGCCTCGGCCGGGACGGCGGACCCGGACCCACGCGGGAGACTCAAGACTCAAAGTGAAGGACGGGAGGGGGGATGGGGCAGAGGAATGGGAGCGGGTGGATTCGAACCACCGTAGGCATACGCCGGCAGATTTACAGTCTGCTCCCTTTGACCACTCGGGCACACTCCCAGGGAGCCGCGTAGTTTATAGCGGTCGCGGCACCGCTGTCAACTCCATGGCCGCCGATCAGGCCCAACGCAAAGCCAGCGGAGGGATTCGAACCCACAACCCCAGCTTTACAAAAGCTGTGCTCTGCCGTTGAGCTACGCTGGCGGCCGGTGGACCCGGCCCGGGCGCTGCCCGGGCCGGGCGGGCCGCTGGAATTATACTACGGCAAAGCGCGCTGATGGTACTCGTAAAAGGTCTGGTAGTTCTTCCGCAGGTAGCCGCCGGCGGTGGTTCGCACGCCTTGCAGGACCGTGCCGAGGATGTGGGCGCCGACGTGGCGTAGCTGCCCGGCCGCCCGCTGGACGATGCCGATGCTGTTGGCGTGTGCGCGGACGACGAGGATCACGGCGTCGACCTTGGTCGCCAGAACGACCGCGTCGGAGACGACCATCACGGGGGCCCCGTCGAAGAGGATCTGGTCGTACTCGGCCTTCATCTGGGCGATGATCTCTTCCATGGCCTTGGAGCCGAACAGTTCGGCGGGGTTGGGGGGCAGGGGCCCGGAGGCGATGACGTCGCAGTTGGGCACGCCGGTGGGGCTGACGACGTCGCGCCAGTTGGCCTGCCCGACCAGGGCCGACGACAGCCCCGCCTCCTTGGCGTCGGGGAACAGCTCGGCGATGGCGGGCTGGCGGAAGTTGGCGTCGACGATCAGCACGCGGTGCCCGGCCTGGGCCACGGAAATGGCCAGGTTGGTCACCACGGTGGTCCGCCCGTCCTCCGGGGTCGGGGAGGTCACCAGCAGGCACTTGCGCTGCTCGGCGGGCCCGCTGAACAGCAGATTGGTGCGAATCTGCCGGAAGGCCTCGGAGGCGGGGGAATGCGGCTCCAGCAGCATCACGCGCCGGAAGTCCGCCACCTCCTCGTCCAGGTCGTCGCCGTGGGGGACCATCCCCAGCAGCGGCAGGTCCACCCGCCGGGCGATGTCGCCCGGGTTGCGGATGGAGGTATCGGCCACCTCCAGCAGGAAGGCCAGGCCGAACGCCAGCGCCAGCCCCACGCACACACCCAGGGCCAGATTGATCGACCAACTGGGGCGGGTGATCTCCCGCGGCACGCCGGCGCGGTTTCGCAGCACCAGCAGGTTGCCCGTGCGCTCGGTGGGGCCCTCGCCGGAGGTGCGGACGCGGACCTCCAGGCCCAGCAGGGTCGTGTTGATCTGGTCGAGCTGCGTCTGGACCATGTCGGCGCTCTTGCGCAGGGCCTCGACCTGTCCCAGTTGGCGTTCCAGGTCCCGCATGCGGCTCTTGACGAGGTTCTGCCGGGCGGTCATCTCCGCCAGTGTCTGGGCGGCGCGGGCGGCTTCGAGCCGGCGGGTCTGAATCACGATCTGCACGGTGTCGGTGATGATCTGCTTGCGGAGCTCGTCCACCTCCAGCGTGATCGACTCCAGGGCGCCCTCGGTGGCCAGGACCTGCCGGTGGTTCGGGCCGAGGCGCCGGACGATGTTCGACAGCGACGTCTTCAGGTCCGCCGACCTCATCGTCATGGCGCGGTACTGCATGTTCATCAGCAGGGCGCCCTGGACCTCGGCGCTACTGGCCAGCGTGCCTTCCTGCTGGGCGTCGAGCACCGCCTTCAGCACCGCCTGGGCGTCGGCCTGGAGGTTCTGCCCCTCGGCCACCTGGCGGGTGAGGATCTCCAGCTCGATGGAGCTGGTGCCCCTTCGCTCGAGCATGCCGGCGACGTCGGAGGCGCCCAGGATCGTGGACATCTGCGACTGGATGCTCTTGATCTCATCGGACTTGCGGACCTGCTCCTTTTTCAGCTTTTCGATCGTCTCGGCCAGATTGCCCAGCATGTCCGCGCTGGCCATCTTCTCGGAGGTGGCGGCCACCGTGTTGACGATGTTGGGCAGCTCCTGCTTGTTCCTGCCGACCATCGACAGCTCGATGTAGCTGGTCTCGGGTATGGGCCGGACGCGGATCGCGTCGATCAGCTCCCTGACCGGGTCTTCCTGGTTGCGAATCAACGACTGGTACCAGGTCGTATCCCGCAACTTCTGCTCATCGATGGCTTTCGGCAGGTACTTCGCCAGGATCAGTTGCGCCTGGTCGCGCTTGTACCGCTCGAGGATCGGCTGGGGGAACATCTGCGCCCGGGCCATGACGTCCGCCGGCGGGTTCACCTCCAGCAGCGCCGTGGCCGTATAGGACGGGAAATACATGTACCACACCGCCGTGACGGCTACGCTCAGTCCCACGCAGACCGTGCAGATCAGGACCATCATCCACTTCCGCTTCTGGATGACGCGCAGGAAGTCCCTGGTGGTCATTCCGGCAACGCCCGGCCCCGCGGAGGCGGGGCCCGCCGGCCCCTTGGCCGGGCCGGACAGTCGGGGCGGCAGGTGGGTCGTCTTTGTCATTGTCATGGCTGAGTCCTCTCTTCCGGCGGCTCCCCGAGCCGTTCGAGGGCCTTGCGGATCTTCTGGCGGTACTCGTCGTCCGGTGGTGCGTCCTTGGCCAGATCCCACGCGGCCTTGTACTCCTGCAATGCGTCGGGCTTCTGCCCTCTCTGCTCCAGCAATTCGCCCAAATGGTACCGGTTGGCGGCCATGGGCAGCAGGTTTACCGACCTGCGGAGGATCTCCTCCGCCTCCTCCAACCGGACCTTGGCCTGGAGGATGACGCCGTAGGTGTCCAGGGCGTGGGCGTTGAAGGGGGCCTGGCGGTAGGCGCGTTCGGCCGGCGCCAGCGCGGCGTCGATCTGGTTGAGATCGAACGCCAGCGTCCAGGCGAGGTTGTTCAGGCAGATCTTGTCGTTGGGGCTGATCGCCAGGGCCTGCTCGTAGAAGGCCTTGGCCTGGTCGTACTGCTTGCTGCCGCGGCAGGCGAGCCCGAGCTGGCGGAGCACCTCGAATCGCTCCGAAGGCTCCTTGGCGTTGGCCAGGGACCGCTCCAGGACCTGCCGGGCCTTGGCGAAGTCCTCCTGAACCATGCACATCTCCCCCAGCAGCAGAGGGATCTCCCACCCGCCGGGCCTGATGTCGACCCACGCGCTCAAGCGCTCGATCGCTTTGGGCAGGTCGCCCTCGTGGGCCTTGCGGAGATGGGAGACCACATAGTTGATCTGCGGGCGGGTGGCGGCCCTTTTCAGCGCTTCCTGGAACTCGGCGTCGGCCTTGGCGGGGTCGTTCTTGCCCTGGTATGCCCGCCCGCACAGGGCGATGGCGTTGGTCCCGAAGTCGTGGTGGTCGCGGTACGCCTGGGCGGCGGTGAGGGCCTGGTCGTACTGCCCCGCCTCGGTCATCGCCTCGGCCAGGGCCAGGCTGATCTTGACGGAGGAGGGCAGGACCTGCCTGGCGGCCTGGAGGAGCTGCACCGCCTGGGCGGGACGTTTGAGTTCCTGGAGGGCCTCGGCCTGGTAGAGCAGGAAGTCCTCTTCCTGCGGATACGTCTTTCGCGCCAGCGTCAGGACCTCGCCCAGCTCGTTCCACTTCTGGTACCGCCGGCACAACTGGACGGAGGCGTACAGCGCGGGCATGAACCCCGGCTGATCGTTCAGCAGGGCCCGCAGCACGCTGTAGGCGCCGTGGAAGTCCTCCATGCTGTCGTAGATGGCGACGATCTGCATGGGGACGGCGGGCGACCGGCTCGACCGCTGCGCGGCCTCCAGGTCGTCCAGGGCGAGGTTCTTGTTTCCCTCGGACAAGTGGACCTGCGCCCGGTACATCAGGGCGTTGGCGTTGCCGGAGGAGAGCGTCAGCACGTGGTCGAGGGACTGCTTGGCGCGGGCGAAGTTCCTCTGGCTGAAGGCGGCCACCCCGCGGAGGACGAGCATCTCCACGTCCCTGGGGTCCTTCTTGAGGGCGGCTTCGATAAGCTGGTCGGCCTGTTTCTGATCCCCGGATTCGATCAGATAGCTGATCAGCGTCCGCTCGGCCTGGGCCTTGAAGTTGTCCGAGCAGCCGTCCAGGACCTGGCGCTGGTGGGAGACGGCTTCGGACCAGTTGCCCCGCCGGGCCTCGAATTCGGCCATGGCCTGGTGGCCCACGATGTTGCCTTTCTCCGCCAGCTCGATCACCTTCATCAGGCGGAGGCGGGCGAGGGCGAGGTCGCCGGCGTTTTCCAGGTACTCCGCCCACAGCAGGTAGGCGGTCACCTTGTCCTCGGCCTGCTCGGCGCACTGGGACAGGATGCTGCGGGCCTCGAGGTCGCGGTCGGTCTTTTGCAGCAGGCGGACGAGCATCCGCAGCGCCTGGGGGCTGTTGTTGGTCAGGCGGGCCAGTTGGCGGTAGGCGCCCTCGGCCTTGGCGTACTGCCGGACCCGCTCGTACAGCGGGCCCAGGCGGGCGAGGTTGGTCAGGTTGTTCGGCTGGGTGCGGTAGATCTGCTCGCGGTGGCGGATCACGTCCTCGGGTTTCTGGCGCGACTCCTGCAGTTGGAGGTAGTTCTCGCGGATTGTGGGATGGTCGGGGCGGGCGCGGTAGGCTTCTTCCACCCAGCGGGCATGCTCCATGGGCTTGCCCTCACGGTCGGCGATCTCCATCAGGCCCAGCAGCGCGTTGACCTCGGAGGGGTTGAGCTGCTGGGCGGCCTGGAACGCCTGCCGGGCCAGGTCCAGCCGGCCCTTCTGCAGGTAGCAGCGGCCCAGGAACCAGTGCGCATGGTTGTAGCGGGGACGGATCTTGAGCGTCTCGCTGATCAGGCGGATCGCCTCGTCCAGCTCATTGCGGGCCATCGCAAGCTGGGCGCGGAACATCCGGCCCTCGACGTCGTCGATGTCCTTGGCGGCGGCGATGTCGGCGTACTTCTGCGCGGCCTCGAAGTCGGAGGACTTCAGGGCGATCCGGAACAACTGCTCGACGACGGCGGGGTGATCGGGCTGTTTCGCCTCCGCCAGCTTGAGCTGCTCGACGAACTCCTTCTCCATGCCGAAGCGGCTGTAGATGGACGCCTTCTGCATCGCCTGGGTGAACGGGGCGGTCTCCTTGTCGGCGCCGGCCAGCTCGTAGGCGAGGCGCCTGGCGGGATCGTCCTCCAGCGCCAGGGACAGTTGGACGAGCGTCTCCGGGCTGTCCTTGAAGACCTTCCGGGCGAGGGCGAGGATCTCGTCGGCCTTCTCGGCGCGGTCGGCCTGGCGGTACCAGCGGATCAGTTGCACGATCCCGGGCAGGTAGGTGGGCCGGCGGTTGACGATGTCGGTGACCATGGTCAAAGCCGCGTCCCGCTCGCCTTCCATCCACTTCTGGTTGGCCCAACGGATCAGCAGGTTCGCCTCGGCGTGGGACAGGGACTTGACCGATTCGGGAAGGCGGGGCGCTCGCTCGGTCAGCGCCTCCAGGATCCCCTTCAGCTGCAGCGCCTCCTCCAGCTTCTCGGGCTTCAGCTGGGAATCGGCCGGCGCGTTGGCGTTGTAGGTCAGCGCCTGCGTCACGTCGCGGTAGGCCGCTTCGTACTTGTGATAGTCCAGGTTCAGCCGGGCCATGGTGATGATCGCCCGGGGGTTCTCGGGGTTCAGCATCAGGAACTGGCGGATGATCTTCTCGGCCTCTCCGAGCTGGTTGAGACGCTGGTAGACGCCCATCAGCGCCGTGGCCGTCATGAGATCGAACGCCCCGACGCTCCGGAGGCGATCGTAGGCCCTGCGAAGCAGTTGCTCCGCCTGGCGGATATCGCCATCCAGCAGGGCCATCCGGCCCTGGGCCTTGAGCACCTGCGGGGCCTGGTCGTTGATGGCCTGCATCTTGGCCAGCGCCTCCTCGGCCCGTTGGCGGAGGGCGGCGGCGTCGGCGCCGCCCGCGCCGATCCGCCCCAGCAGCAGGTCGCACAGCAGGTCGTTCAGGATGACCACCCCCACCCTGTGGTCCCTGAGCTCGGCCGCCATCGCCACCTCGAGCTTGCGGTGCTCCGTCTTCGCTTCGTCGGACATCGCCGACTCGTCGGTGGCGCCGAGCTTGTCCAACTCGGCCGCGGTCGCCGCCGCCGCCTTCTCCGCGTCCGCGACGCCCTGGACCAGGACCTTCTCGGCCGCCGCCTCGCCTTCCATCGCCAGGCGAAGCCGGGCGAGCCGGTCGACGCAGAGGTGGTTGCCCGGCTCGATTTCCAGCGCCTTGATGAGCTCGTCGACGGCCTTGGGCAGGTCGCGCTGGCGCTGGAAGTAGTTGGCCAGGGCGAGATAGCCTTTGACGACGTCGTCCGACTGGACGCGGACGGCCTCGCGGAGCATGGCCAGCGCCTCGACGTTGCGGTCCTGCCCCTGGTAGAACTCCGCGCAGGCCACACGCAGGTCGACGCTGTTGGGGATGGCCTTGATGCCCTCCAGGTAGACCTTCTCGGCCTCGGCGGGCCGGTTCCGCTGGCGGTGGAACGCGCCGAGGATCACGCGGTACTTCTCCTCGCTTGGGGCCATTTCGACCGCCTTGGCGAAGTCCGCCGTCGCCGGCGCGTCGTAGTCCGGGCTGGCCTGGGCCAGCCTGGCCTTGGCCATCGCCCTGCCGAAGAGCACGTCGGGGTCATCCGGGACCATGCCGTGCAGGTCGTCGAGGCACCGGATGTACTCCATCCAGTTGTTGCTTTGCCGCGCGATCTCGAACTCCAGCGCCGCGATCTTGCGCTGGGCGGCGACGAATTTGCTCCGGTGCCGCACCGCCATCCGGTAGGTGTTCAGGGCCCCGTGAAAGAGCGCCGCCTTCTGGGCATCCCCCGTCGGCGGGTCCTTCTCCAGCCAGGTCAGCCGGGCGTCCGCCGCCGCCATCAGGTGGTCCGCCTTGTTGGCCTTGGCGTAGTCGGCGGCGCGGTCGTACTCCTTGATCGCCAGCTCGTACTCGCCCCCATCGAGAAGCCGTTTGGCCTCGGCGGCCACTTTCTCCGAGTCGGGCGGGAACAGGCGGTCCGCCAATTTCGTCCCCATCACCACCGTCACCACGAGCATCACCACCAGCAGGCCGGACACGCTCAGCAGGATCGCCAGCGGCTTGTTCAGTTTCTTTCGCTTCTTAGCCATCTCTCGCTCTTCTTCGATTCGGACAACTAGGATCCGTCGGCCCGTGTCAGCGCCTCGACATCCTGAGCCGAGGGCAAAAAGCCCAGCACCACCGGCACCGCGTGGCGCAGGAACTCCCGGCAGACCGCATCCTGCTCGGCGAGCGTGGGCTCGGGCTGGAGCGGCGCGATCTGCACCTTGGCGTAGTAGCAGTACTTGTTCAGCGGCCAGGCGAGCTTCCGCCGCACCTCGGCCCGGCTGCACGTCGGCCGGCCGTTCATGCTGAAGACGTAGTATTCCGCCGACTTGATCGGCTCGCCACGGCGGTCGAGGATCGGTCTGCCGTCCTTGCCGTGCAGGCCGTAGGCGATGCGCCGGACCTCGAACCGATCCCACGGCGCCGCCGCGCCGGGGACGTCGACGGGCATCTCGCCGCTGTCAGCGTCCAGCACCTTCCCGCCGCCGGCGGCGATGCAGATCTCGGCGACGTGGGGAACCGCGTCCAGGGTGCCGGTGTAGTAGGTCACGTTGATGTGAAACAGCCGGGGCGGGCCGGCCTGGGTGTCCACGAACCGCGCGGAGTAGTACCAGTTCATCGGATGGTTGGTGATGTCGAGCTCGCCGAGCTGCTCGTGCCGGTACTCCTGGATCCCGTCGGGCACGCCGTCCTTGACGGGCTTTCCATCCTTGTCGCGGTCCAGTTCGCCGTCGGCCACCAGCCGGTAGTGCCCGAACGTCTCGGGGAAGCTCGTCAGGCGCTGGTCCTGCCTTTCCACCCGCGCCGGCGGAGGAACCGGGCTCTTGACCAGGACCACCCCCAGGGCCCGCTTGGACACGTGGAATCCCACCGCGGCCACGGCCAGCACGCCCACCGCCACGTAGAAGTGCCCGCGCCCGCCGCGCGGACTGCCGGGGCGCGACCCGTTGCCTGCGGTCGGCGTCTTCATGCCGTGCCCTCTCCGGCCGGGGCGGCATCGGGATCGCCCTCGGCCTCCTGGTCCTCTTCGTCCTCTTCCCCGCACACCGCGCGGAGCATCCACGACAGCACCCACAGCATGCCGAACGCCGGGATCAGCATGAGCATCCCGGTGAAGAAGTGCATGAAGTCCTGGCCCATCTCCTCCTTGTCGATGTAGTACATGTGGCAGGTGATGGCGACGCGGATCATGTTGCAGACCACCGCGATCGGCACGCCCGCCGCGACGAGGATCACCCGCTGCCAGATGGGCCTCTCGTCCAGGTAGGCCATCGCCACCGCCAGGGCCAGGAACGCCGTCAGCAGGCGCATGCCGTTGCAGGCCTCGGCCACCGTCAGCGCGCGGGTCTCGCCGGCCTTGCTGGTCAGGGTCAGGGTGCTGGCGACGGAGTCGATCGGCACGCGCAGCAGCTTCAGGACCCCCACCGCGCCGGCGGCGGAGATGTTCTGAAGGGGCACGGAGATCCGGGTGTAGATGCTCGGGGAGATGGGCAGGGCGAACAGCAGGAACAGGATGGGCACCCAGGTCAGGCGGATCACCTTCGCCCCGCCCAGGTACAGCACCAGCCCGAACAGCGACCAGACCATGCTGATCTGCATCAGCCAGTAGTTGCGGATGGGGAACACGCACAGCGGCTGGGCCAGCAGCGAGAAGACCAGAATGGCCAACCCCAGGTACGCCAGCCCGCCCGTGCGCCGCGGCGCCGCCAGCAGCTCGTCCCGCCGACTGTACAGCAGGTACAGGCTGAACAGCGGGATCACGAACCCGTGCCGCCAGTCCGGGTCGCGGTAGCACTGCATCGCCAGCAGGTGCAACTGCCAGAGGTGCGCCGCCACCATCAGACCGGCCAGCACGCCGATCCGGATCAACGTCTGGCGGCCCAGGGCCTGGGTCGGGGCGGGCGCGGGCGCGGGCGCCACACGGTCGGCGAGGCTGCGCCTGCCGGCCGCGCGGGCACCCGTGGCTTGTTCGTCCGGAGTCGTCCTCATCACATCCTGGTGCCTCTGCTGGCGTCCGTCCCGGCCCGCTCCCCCATCGGCCTAAGCCGCGGCGCAGGTCGGCGTCCGTCCCGGCGCGACCTTACGGCTGCCCCCGGAACTTGTAGCTGGGCAGGAACAGCGGGATTTCGAAGTCTCGCTCGGAGTAGTTCCGGTCGTAGATGAACCCGAACCCGTAGGTCATGCGGAAGGCGTTGCGCCAGATGGCCATGAACGGCGCCGCCCAGTAGCTGCCGACCGCGACGATGTCGTTGGGCTTCAGGAACACGTCCGGCTCCTTGCCGGCGATGATGTCGGCGAGCTTGATCTGCTGCCGCTGCTCCTGGTCGCGCCCGACCCGGCGGATCAGGACCGAGTTGTTCGGCCAGCCCAGGGGCGCGATGTTGCCGGCGGCGGCGACGGCCATCTTGACCGTCACCCTCCTGCCGGTGAGGCTGTAGACGCCGGGGCGCTGCACTTCGCCCATCACGTAGAACTCGCCCACCTGCAACGGCGGGATGTTCACGATGTCGTTGGGGCGGATGACCACGTTCATCGACGGGTCGCCCGCCTTCAGCCGGGGCAGGTTCACCGCGATGATCCGCGCCGACTTGCCCAGGTCGTAATCGCCCCACCCGTAGGGGTCCTCGGGCGCCTTGACCTCCTGCACCGGGGTGGCCGGCTTGGTCGCGTCGGCGGCCGCCGGGGCGTCCACCTCGATCCACTTGCCGTCGGCATATACCCAGCGCGTCTGCCTGCCGCCGGGCGTCTCGTCCGGCGCGTTCGCCGACGGATCGGCGGCGGCGGGTTCCTGAGGCCCGGCGCCGGAGGGCTCGGTGCCCGTCTCGGCCAATTGGACCGGCATCGGCTCGGTGTACACCGCCCCGCCGGCGGGCGGGATCGCGTCTTCCAGCTCCTTCAGCGGGTCCTTCTGCTGCCCGTCACCGGAGGGAGCCGTCGTGGCCGGACCGCCGTTGGCAGGCACGGCCGGGGGAGCCTCCTCGGGCAGCTCCGGCAGCGGGGGCAACTCGCCCGTCCCGCCGGCCTTGCCCCCCGGCTCCCGCTTACGCCGGATCACGTAGATCCAGTCGATGTTCACCTGGCTGACGTCGCCGGCCAGAGCCAGCGCCTCCAGCAGGGTAAAGTCGTTGCGGAGGATGTTGAACGTTCCCGCCCGGAGGACCGCGCCCATGATGCTGAAGGTGCTCTGACGCGGCAGCACCACGCGCACCGAGACGTTGGGGTCCTTCAGGACGTTGGGGCTGTAGGCCTCCTTGATCAGCTCGGTCGCCTGGAGGTTCGTAAGTCCCGCCACCTTCAGCGGATTGGCCAGCAGGGGCAGGTCAACGTACCCGCTCTCGCTGACCTGGCGCTCCAGGACCGTCTCGAGCCCTTCGGCCAGCAGATCCAGCACCGATACCCGCAGGATGTCCGTCGGGCCGATCACGTAGTCGGTCTCGAAGTACTTCAGGTCGTCCGGTTTGGGCTTCTCGGCCCCGGGCAGGAGGAACTCCGTCGGGTCGGTCGGCCCCAGAGACTCGAAGATCGGGTTCACCTGCATCGGCTCGGTCTGCCGGATGTTCTTGCTGGGGTCGAAGAAGTGGTGCAGACCCCAGTCATATCCCTGGCAGCCCCCCGCCAGCGGCAGGGCAACCATCGCCACCGTCCCGAGCCATTTCGAAATCGGCCTTGCCTGTCTCATCACCAAACCTTCCTTCGGCAAACACAATTCCTCTCGCCCGACCCGTTCGCCTCCACGGACGTGAGATCGAGCGGGCGTGCCTGAGCGAGACCCCGGAAGGGGAACGCCATCGGCCACGATAACATAAACGCATCTCGCTCTGTCAAGACGGACCTGCCCCGCCCGGTCACCACGCTGCCCGAACCGTCCGCCACCTGGTCACGCATCCTGGAGCCAATATCGACAAAGCCCCATCGCAACTTAATCCAATATAGGCACCTGCGCCTCGGACGGCATGCCGGCGCACCCCGCGCAAAACCGCCCCGTTCGACGGGGGTAGACCATGGGGATTTGCCTGGGAAGAAACGATTCGTCATCGGCCCGTCCATCCCTTCTCCGCGCCGCCCGGCGCCTCGGCGGTGACCTCGACCCACACGGGTCGGCTCACCCGGCCCGGAACGACGAACACCGCCGACCCGTCCGGGGTCATCGCCAACGGGCGAAGCGACTGGCCCTCGCTACTGGCCGAAACCCGTCCGCCCCACGGCCCCCCCACGCGGATCACCGCGTCGGAAAGACCCTCCGCGGGCGGACGCAGCACGAAACGACAGTGGCCCTCCTTGGCGGACAGATAGTAACATCCTTGCGACTCGTCGAATCCGTCGCCGGCCACGTCGCCGTCACCGGCCTGCTGCTTCCCCATACGTATCTCGATCTCCCCCGGTTTGGCAAAGTTTGCCCCATACCCCCTCATCCGTGCCGCCTCCGGCGTCGTCAACCAGCTCCACCGGCCTACCGAGGCGGGGAACGACCCCTCGCCGCGAAGGCGACCCACCGACCCGTCCGACCAGGCCGCCTCCCGCGGCACGCCGATCCGCAGCGACCGCACCTCCTCGCCGCCGGCGTTGTTGATCACCACGTCCGTCACCTGCCGGCCATCATCGTAAAACGTGTATTCCCAACGGATTTGGCGAATCGCCAGCGACTGCCACTGCCCCGCCGACCGCGGAAAATACCACGTGTTCGCCAGCCGCACCCGCACCGCATTGGACTCCAGCACCGCCACCTCCCCCACGCGCCGCCGGCCAAAGACGGACAGGTCCTCCGCCACCTCCGCTGCCGCCCCGCGGACGCCCCCGGTGGCGGACAATTCCACCGCCGCCTGGTCGTCCCCCAGCCGCCACAGGCCGTCGGAATGTTGCGTCAGCCGAAAAGGCGCGGCCCGATGCTCGGTGTGCAACTCGTAATCCAGGCCGGACTTGTACAGCTTGATCCCCGGCGGCGTCGGGGCGATCCGCCGACGGTTGTCGATCAGCAGGATGTCGTCGAGGTTGATCCGGACCCCCTCGCCCCGCGCCGGCCGCTCGGGCGTCCCGAAGGCCAGCCGCACCGCCCGGACGCCCTTGCCGTCGAAGTCCTCCAGCTTCATCAGGCGCTGGATATCGACGCCAATGTCATTCCATCCAGGCTTTAGTAGCAGAGGCGGGCTCCGCCAACTCGCTTTGTCGCTGGTCAGGACGATCTGGAGGTCGTCGCGGATCTCCCGGCTGTAGATCGCGAACATCATCAGGGTGTAGGGGGAGAAGTTGTGAAGTTCCGGCAGGGCCCAGACCAGCGACGAGCCGGGGGGGATGGCGGCCTCCAGCGCCCCCACGCCCGTCCGGGTGATGTTGACCGCGTACTTCAGCTCGCCGCCCGGGGCCTGCGGGGAGAGGATGAACTGGCCCACCTGGCGGTACCCCGGCTCTCCGGTCAGGGCGGAGTCCTCGAAGTCCGCCAGCGAGACGAACCGCCCGGTGACGGTTTCGGGGTAGACGCGCTGCTGCTGTACGGGCAGCGGCTCCACGCCGGGCGCGCCCGCCGGCGCCCCGACCCAGCCACAGCCCCCCAGCCCGCAGGCCGCCACGGCGGCCCACGCCAAAGCCCCCCCGGCATGGATTCTCATGGATGGCAGCGCACATCTCCAAAGGGACTGGACGGACCGCGTATCGTAGCAAACCCGGCCCGGCCAAGGCAATCCGCTTCCAGGGCCCGCCGGCACGTGCGGCCCGGGGCGGCGGCGCCGATATTGGCGCACTGGATACCAGGCCCTGCAAGGATGTTGGCCGCAGCCCACCCAACACCGAGAGGAGCCCCATCGTGCTGATCGCCCGTGTTTGGCTGATGTTTCGGGGCGATCCGGCCGATCTTGTATGGGACAGGTCGCCCGGGGTGGCGGGGCTTTGGGTGACAGGAGCAGGAGCAGAACATGATCATGAGCGGTCGCAAGAAAGGAACCGTGCGGTTCAGCCTTCGCTGCGGTGACACGGTCAGGTCGGTTTGTGTGGCCGGCGATTTCTCCGATTGGGAGGCGCTGCCCATGCGCAAGCGGGAGGACACGTTCGCCGTCACCGTCCCGCTTGACCCCGGCAGCCACCAGTACAAATTCATCCTCGACGACCGTTGGCAGACCGACCCGGATAACGAGCACTGCGCCGTCAGCGAGCTCGGAACGGTCAACTCGGTCGCCGTAGTCGCCTAGCGCCTTCACAGCTCCGCCATCACCCCGGACGCACTGCGCGCCCTCGGCCCGCCAGGGCCGGGGCCACACCCTTCGCAACCCCGGTGTGCCAGGCCGCGGGGACGGTCCGCGCCTCCGGGACGGACTCGCCCGGGACATCGAAGGGGGATTTGACGTTGCGGCCCGGGCCCGGTTGCGTTTAGATGGTACCCGACCGGGGCCGAGGCGCCCGCGTCATCCACATCGAAGGGACAAGACATGATCAAGCTCGAGAAGGTGAAGATCGGGTTCATCCCGGCCAATCGCGGCTTCTTTTCCGACCGGCTGGCGGCCAAGATGCGGGCGGGTTTCGTCAAGGCGCTCAAGGCCGCGGGGGCGGCGGTGGTGGTGCCGTCGGCCAAGGACACCAAGGTCGGCTGCGTCGAGACGCTCGAAGAGGCGGTCCAGGTCGGCAGGATGTTCCGCGACGAGCAGGTCGACGGCATCGTGGTGGCGGCGGTCAACTTCGGCGACGAGCAGGGCGTGGCGATCACGATCAAGGAATCCGGCCGAAACGTGCCCGTGCTGATCGTCGGCTGCCAGGAGGAGGAGGCCCTGACCCCCACCACCGACCGCCGCGACAGCTTCTGCGGGCTGCTCAGCATCGGCGAGGCCCTGCGCCAGCTCGGCCTGCCGTACTCGGTGCCGGAGCGGCCCATCTGCTTCCCGGAGGACCCGTCCTTCGCCGCCACGGCCGGGCGATTCGCGGCCGTGGTCCGCGTGGTCGCCGGCATCCGGCGGGCGCGGTACGGGCAGATCGGCGCCCGACCCGACGCCTTCTGGACCTGCCGCACCAACGAGAAGGCCCTCCAGAAGCTCGGGCCCACGGTCGTCACGCTGGACCTGTCGGAGGTGTTCGGGAAGGTCGAGCGGATGAAGACCAACGCCGCCGTCAAGCGGGTCGTGGCCGACATGAAGAAGGCCATCGACTGCTCCGCCATCGACCCGGCCGTGCTGGACAAGATCGCCCGGCTGGAGATCGTCCTGAAGGACTTCATCGCCGAGAAGCGTCTGGACGCCCTCGGCGTGCAGTGCTGGACGAGCATCCAGGAGAACCTGGGCGTCTGCTCGTGCGCGACGATGAGCCGGCTGGACGACCGCGGCGTCCCCTGCGCGTGCGAGGCCGACATGATGGGCACGCTGAGCATGCACGCGCTGCAACTGGCCTCGGGCGGCCCGAGCTGCCTGGCCGACTGGAACAACCTGCACAACGACGACCCGGAGCTGGTCAACTGCTGGCACTGCGGCGTGTTCCCCATTTCCTGGGCCAAGACCACCCCGACCATGGGCTGCCAGACGATCATCGCCGGCACCACCGGCCGGGACAGGGCCATGGGCGTGGTCGAGTTCGTCATGCAGGACGGGCCGGTGACGCTCTGCCGGGCGACCCAGGACAACGAAGGCCGGTTCCAGGCCGCCCTGGCCGAGGGCTGCGTCGAGCCCAACGAGGCCAAGACCTTCGGCGCCTACGGGTGGGTCCGCCTTCCGGGCATCGACCGGCTGTACCGGGACGTCCTGCTGCGGCACTTCCCCCACCACGTGGCCATGAGCCGCTCGCAGGTGGGCAACGTGCTGTGGGAGGCGTTCGGAAACTACCTCGGGTTCGACGTGTTCACCGCGGACAACACCTGCGGCGCGTGGACGCCGACGCTCCCGTTCGAGAGTTGACTGGTTGGTGGGGGAGGAAAAAGCCCACGGATTGCTATCCGTGGGCTTTAGACGGCGATGGCGGAAGGAATCTCGGATGGCGCGGTATGCGGTGGGACTTGATTACGGGACGAACTCCGTTCGTGCGGTGGTGGTGGACGTGTCCAACGGGCGCGAGATCGGCACGGCGGTGTGGGGGTACACCCACGGACGCGAGGGCGTCATCCTGAGCAACGACCCCAACCTCGCCCGGCAGCACCCCGCCGATTACGTGCGCGGGGCCGGGGAGTCCATCCGCGGTGCCCTCGCGCAGGCCCGCAAGGCGGTCAAGTCGTTCCGGCCCGCCGACGTGATCGGCATCGGCGTGGACACCACCGGCTCGACGCCCCTGCCCGTCGACGCCGACGGCAGGCCGTTGGCACTGTCGGAGGCCTTCTCCCGCGAGCCGGCGGCCATGGCGTGGCTGTGGAAGGACCACACCTCGGTGGCCGAGGCCGAGGAGATCACCGCCCTGGCCCGACGCCTCCGCCCGCACTACCTGGCCAAGTGCGGCGGGACGTATTCCTCCGAGTGGTTCTTCTCCAAGATCCTCCACTGCCTGCGGACGGCGCCGAAGGTGTTCCGGGCGGCGTACACGTGGGTCGAGATCGCCGACTGGATCCCCGCCATGCTCACGGGTACCGAGCACCCGGACCGGTACACCGCCGGCGTGTGTGCGGCTGGGCACAAGGCGATGTACAACGACGACTGGGGCGGCTACCCGGACGCGCGGTTCCTGTCGCGGCTGGATCCGAGGATGGGCACCCTCCGCGGGCGGCTCAAGGCGCGGGCCTGCTCGATCGACACGGCCGTGGGGGGCCTGACGGCGGGGTGGGCAAAGAAGACAGGGCTGCCCGCCGGCATTCCGGTGGCGGTCGGTGCGTTCGACGCGCACCTCGGGGCGGTGGGCGCCGGCATCCGCGAGGGCGTGCTGGTCAAGATCATCGGCACCAGCACATGCGACACGATGGTGGTGCGGAACACCCGGCCCCTGGCGGACGTGCCGGGGCTGTGCGGGATCGTCAACGGGTCGATCCTGCCGGGCTACTTCGGCCTGGAGGCGGGCCAATCGGCGGTGGGCGACATCTTCAACTGGTTCGTGAACTACCTCCAGCCGGGGGGCAAGGCCGGCTCGCACGAGGCGCTGACCGCCGCGGCCGGCAGGCTCGCGCCGGGCGAATCGGGCCTGCTGGCGCTGGACTGGAACCACGGCAACCGGACGATCCTGGTCGACCAGCGCCTGACGGGGCTGCTGATCGGCCAGACGCTCTACACCACGCCGGCGGAGATCTACCGGGCGTTGATCGAGGCGACCGCCTTCGGGGCGCTGACGATCATCAACCGGTTCGAGGAGTACGGGGTGAAGGTCCGCCAGGTGGTCAACTGCGGCGGGATCGCCGAGAAGAACCCGCTGGTGATGCAGATCTACGCCGACGTGACCGGCAGGCCGATGAAGGTGTCGCGGTCGCCGCAGACGTGCGCGGTCGGCGCCGCCATGGCCGGCGCGGTGGTGGCCGGGAAGAAGGCCGGCGGATACGCCAACTACGCTGCCGCCGCCAAGGCCATGACCGGCCTGAAGGGGAGGTCCTACAAGCCCGACCCCGCCGCCCGGCGGGTGTACGCGAAACTGTACCCTCTCTACCGCCAGCTCCACGACGCCTTCGGCACGCGTGACTGGAGCGGGTCGATGCACAACGTCATGAAGGACCTGCTCGCCATCCGCGCCGCCGCCCGGAAGTAAAACCCGGCCTGGTCACTTCAGTGAACCAGGACTCTCGATCCCACGCTCAAAAGTTATAGTCTGCTATAGTCTGACTCCAGGGGCACTTTTTTCGCGCCGGCGGTGAAAAACTTCATCTCGTTAGCGCTTTTCATATCGGCGCTTACAGGCGTGTTGGTCGCCCGTGCAGTCGTGCGCGCGGTTCTGGTTGCGCGATCCGGGCCAAACGCGTCAGTACATCCATCTACGGGCGGGCCTGAACCAAGACCTATCCCCCCCGCGGCGAGCCCTCGAGCCGGGTCGGAATGGGGCCGAGGTCGAGGGGCTGGTCGCTCCGGCCCGTGGGGATCTCGGCGACGACGAACTCCCGCCGGGCGCTCAGCCACATGCCGGGCGGGAGGGGCTCGCCGGCGGAGACCGTCACCACGTACCGGCCCGGGGGGACGTCCTCAATGCGGAACGTGCCGTCCGCGTTGACCCCCCCGCCGTAGGAGCGCGTCGCCAGCACGTACGCCCGGCCCGCCGGGGTGTGCATCCAGTCCCTGAACCTCATGTCGCCGGTGTCGCTGGAGCGGTCCAGGTTCAGCGTCACGCCGGCCGAGCGGGTCCAGTCCATCTTCACCGGCAGATTTGCCGGCGCCACCAGCTTTCCGACGACGGGCCGGCCGGTCCCGCCCAGTTGCACCCGCGCGGTCGCCCCCGGGGCCAGGGCGAGGTAGCGATGGTGGCTGTTGCTCAGCGTCGTCCGGCTGATCTTCACGTACCGGCTGATGCGAACGTCGCCGGGCGGGACGTGATCGAACCGGAACCGCCCCTGCCCGTCCGTCACTGCCTGGTAGTGGTAGTGGACGCCTTCAGAGCGGAACGGCCAGCTCAGTTCGATTGTCTGGGACACCCCGGGCCGGTCGGCGATCTTCAGCGTCCCTTCCACCCGGGCCCAACCCTTCAGGGTGATCTCGTTGTCGGCCTCGAGCTCGGCGGCTGGGATCTCCGCATACCCCCCCGCGTGCGTCACGACCAGGGCGGATTCGTCGCGCCAGGGCAGGCTGAAACGGCCCGCTCCGTCGGTCCGAATCGGCGTTGGGGAGTTCATATTCCTTAGGATTTCACCGTCCCCCACGTAGACCGGCTTGTTCAGGCCCGCGATGCTCACCAGCGCCCCCTCGGCCGGCTGGCCGTCGGGTGTCCGAACCACGCCGGCGACCCGGCTCATCCGGGCGGGCACCAGCCGTAGCGTACCCACGGAGACGTCGCCGTCGCCGCAGTCGAACTGGTCGGAGACGGCCTTTTCGTACCCTACCGCCTCCACGCGGACGCGGTAGCTCCCGGCGGCGGAACCGGCGAGGCTCACCTCGAACGACCCGCCCTTCCCGGGGAACTTCGTGCCGCTGACCAGGTCCGGGGAGGTCGGCCCGCGGGAGGGACCCAGGAACACGTTGAACGCCTCGATCGGCTTGCCGGTGCGGCCGTCCACCACCTTCCCGCGCACCCGCGGGGACGGGCGAAGGACGATGGAATGCTCGTCATCGCTCGGCGCGAGCTTCGGCCCGTTCTCGCTTCCATAGCGGGACCGGTAGCCCTCCTTGGCGAAACTGAAGCTGACGGTCGCATCCGGGGCGTCCGTCCAGGCGAACCGGCCGTGCGCGTCCGTCTGCGCCCACCATCGGCCCCATTCCGACGCACGGACCCAAACGCCCGCGATGGGCTTGCCATGGGTGTCCACCACCCGCCCGCGGATGGTCTTGCCCGGCGCCAGCGTGAACGACGCCTCCGTCTCGGGCGATTCCAGCACCACCTCCCGCCGTTGCGGGGCCCACCCAGCGGCGCTGACCAGCAGTTCCGCGCGCTTCCCCGCCGCGGCCCGAACGGCGAGGCGGTATCGCCCCTGGGCGTCCGTCGACCTCTCCGGCTCCTGCGAACCCAGAGTGCACCGAACGCGGGCCTGGCCAACCGGCCCGCCGGTGCCGTCGCGAACCGTGCCGCTCACGGCAATGCCCTTGGCCATCACGATCCGCGCCGTCATCTCCCACAGCGCTTCCGGCGGAGGCAAAGGGGCCGTTCCGTGTACGGACTGGACGTTCGCCTGGAGGTAGTCCTCGTGGTCCACGGTGATGATCATCCCCGCCAGGTCGGTCGGGGCGTTTTCGGCCCGCCACCGGCCCTGGTCGTCGGTAGTGACGATCAGGCTGATGGCCTCGCGCGGCAGCCACACACTGACTCGCGCCCCGACGACGGGGGCGTTCTGCTCGTCCCGAATGATCCCGCCGATCGGCCTGGACGGGGAGAGCCTGACCACGCGGACCTCCCCGGCCGGCGGGTCCTTGAACCAGAAGACCATCGCCGGCGCATAGCCGCCCTTGTCCACGCGAACCTGTGCGCGGAGGTTCCTGATCCGCCCCACCGTCGCCCTGGCCTTGCCCTGTCCGTCCGTCTTCCCGTCGGTGGCGATAAGCTGTTCCGCTTTCCACGTCAGCGACGCTGCCGGCACGGGCTGGTCGGTATCCCTGTCGGTCACCCGCAGCTCCAGATCCTGCTCCGGACCCCGCGCCGGGGCGGTCGGGTCGGGAGGCGTGGCGGGCGCCGGAGCCGGCGCGGGGACCTCCACGGCCCGGGGGTGGCGCTCCAGGAACTCTCTTCGTGTGTCCCTGACCGATCCCGAGGGGAGCACGAAGCCGACCTCTTGCACCACCCATCGGCCGCCGGAGCAGTCCAGCAGCAGGATCAGCACGCCTTCCCTGCCCTGGTCGTCGACCGTCGGCGTCGTCTCGGCCAGGGCGGCCTTGTCGTCGGCGTGGACGCGGGCGATCTTCAGCTTGGCCGCCTCCGGCCTGCCGAACTCGCGGACGTCGTTCCGCATCCTCGGGCCGTTGTCGGAGCGGGTCAGGCGGATCGCCTCCTCTTGCTGTCCCGCGATGGCCGCGGCCAGAAACGCCTCGGCCACCCGGCGGGCGTCCGTTCGGGGCGCCGGCGGAGGCGGGGCGGGGCGAAGGTACGGGCGCAGGACCGGCAGGGACTTCTCGAGCCGGCCGGCATATTGCTGCAGGAGCCGGTCATGAGGCCCGGTCGCGTCGTCCCAGGTCACGAACCGCCATCCGTCCGGGACCTGCTTGAAGACCAGCACCATGTACCGGCCGGGCTTGTAGTCTGCCAGCCTCACGGCGGCGAAACCGTCGCCGGTGGACAATCCCCTGATCTTCGTCATCTCCTCAGACCGGCCCGGATAGGCCTCCTCGTGCCACTCGGTGAGGCCCTTCTTCAGCAAGGCGACGCTGAACCCCGGAACGGCCTTGAACGGCAGGTCGCCCGCCTGCTCGTCGCTCAGCCACCCCCACTCCGCGCCCAGGGACAGGCGCTTCATCGTCTCCAGGTCTTTGTCGCGCATGGCCGAGAGGAACTGCTCAGCTACCTCGCCGATCTCCCCCATGCCAGGGCCGACCGGTTTGGGCCTGAGCGTGCACACCGGCAGCAGGCCCACCTTCTTCGGGCATTCGAACCAGCCCAGGCGCGGGTAGCTCACGCCGTAGCCAGTCGGGTGCGCGGCCGAGGCCAGGCGGAAGACGGTGTCGTAGGCGGGCAGGTAGACGCACCCGGCCTCGTCCGTCCGCAGGTCGGGGTAGTACAGGTGCAGGCTGGGGTCCATCCAGCCGCGCTGGACGCGGTTGCATTCCAGCTCCAGCACCTGCACCGATATGCCCGCCACCGGCTTGCCCGCCTCGTCCTCGTACCGCTGGACGACGATCACGGGGGCGTGGCGATACGCCCGTTCCAGGTATTCGGTGCTCCTGGCGGCATCGCCCCGATTGCGGTGCCACAGCCCCAGCAGGAATTCGGCGTAGAACCAGTCTTTGCGCCGGGCCAGGACGGCCTCCAACGCCTGGCGCGTGTCGTCCTCGTCGAAGAGGCACTTGCCGTTCTGCAGGGCGTGAACCTTTTTGGCCAGCTTCACGCACGCCTGCACGTCGGCCTCCTC
>DASRZG010000131.1:0-9284 GCA_035686585.1 Phycisphaerae bacterium | reverse complement strand
ACCCCCGCGTCGGCGTAGACGCCCGCCTGCACGAACGGCGCCCCTTCCGTCACCACCGCGTCCATCCCCGCGTCCGCCGTCGGCGAAACGTTGGCGACCGTCACCACGATCTGGTCGCCGCCGTAGTCGGTCCGGCCCTCGGAGGCGACGTAGTCGGCGGCCTCGATCGTCACGGTGTACGTGCCGTCCTGCTCGTAGACGTGGTCGAGCGTGCAGGTCCCGTCCGCCCCGGCCGACAGCGGCTCGACCACGCCGTCGCCGTAGTCGACGGTGACCGCCACGCTGCTGAGGTCAGGGTCGGTCACGGTGATGCTTCGCACGAACGCGGCCCCCTCCGCCGCCGCGGCGTCCGCCCCACCGTCGACGACGGGGGCGACGTTGCTGACGTAGACCGCACGGCCGGCCTCGATCCGGAACCCGTCGGCGTCCAGGGCCGTGGCCAGCACGTCGTAGGCGCCGCTGGCGGCAAACGCGTGCGTCACGGCCGATTCCGTCCCCGGATACACGGCCACGCGGCCGTCGCCCCAGTCCACCTGCCAGGCGACCACCCGATCGTCTCCCGGGTACAGCGTCGCCAGCGTCAACAGGCAGGGCTGGCCCTGATCCGCGCCGTCGTCCCCGCCGACCGTGATCCAGACCCCGTCATTGTCCTGGATGACGTACGCGGCCTCGGGAAGGTACGGCGCAGCCGTCCCCACCGTCGCGTTGATGACCGACGGCCCGTCGATACCGAAGACGATGTCCTCTTCCCACGGCTCGCGGAGATCGTCGTCGGCGACATGGACCAGGACGTGCCGGACCGTCCGCCCCGGGGCGAACACGACGGTCTCCCAACCCGCCTCCAGGCTGTAGTCCGGCTGCTCGCCCGTGGCGGCGGCCGTGCCGCCCAGGACGGCCAGGCCCGCCGACACCGTCTTGCCCGACGGGCCGCTCAGGACCACCGTCACGACTCCGTCCCCGATGGACTCGCTGTCGGGAAACGCCGCCTGGGAAAAGCCGATGATCGGGTCCGGGTCGGCGTCGGAGATCGTGTGGACATGGCGGGTCGTGGGCCCAAGCGGCACGTTCGGGTCGTCGCTGATCAGGTCCAGCACGATCGTCTCGGGGTACTCCGCCAGGGCGTCATCGACAATCGCGATCAGGATGTCCCGGCTGGTCTGCCCGGGGCTGAAAACGATCGGGCCGGGTGTCAGGACGGTGTAGTCGATCCCCTCGACCGCCGAGCCGCTCAAGGCGTAGTCGAGCGAGACGGGCACAGGCATCGCGCCGCCGAGGCGGACGGTCACGGCGATGGTGGCGCCCGCTTCCTCGGCCGTCGACGTCGCCTCTTCGAACTCGGCCGTGGCCCCCACGCGGACGGTCAGCGTGTCCGCGTCGGTCCATTCGCCGTCGTCGGCCTGGAGCTGAAGGACGTACACGCCCGTCGCGGGGAAGGTGACCGTCGTGTCGATCGCGCCCGGGTCGGCGAAGGCCGCGGCGGCCGGGCCGGCGATCTGCGTCCACGCGACGGTCACGGCGCCCGGCTCGGCGGGCAGGCCGTCGTCCAGAACCTCGGCGTCCAGGACCACGGATTCGGCCAGGACGGCCACCTGGTCGGCGCCGGCCCGCACGACCGGCGGCTCGTTGGCGCCTTCGGGGACGATGACAAAGTTGTCGAACTGCCCGTGGATGCTCCATAGGCCCCGGGCCGCCAGGCCTACCCGCCCCCTGCCCGTCATCGCGGCCTTCTTCTTGTCCGTCCACTGGAGGGCGGGGTAGGCGTTCCCCTGGTCGTCCACGATGGTCACGTCGATCCGGACCTCGTCCTTCGAGCCCTCCGTGATCACCGTCAGGTCCGCCTCGACCGTCCACCAGCCCAGCGAATGCATCCCCGGGGAAAGATCCTCGGCATATTCGGCCAGCACGTGCTCGGCGAGGGGCTTGGTGTGGCCGGCTCCTGCCCGGTAGAAATCCCACCGGGCCGTGCCCGCCCCGGCCTGGCTGCTGGCGCCGATCCACACCTGGACCTCGCCGTCCACCGGCATGAGCGTGACCACGTACGCCCCGTGCTGGTCCCGGTCGTCGGTCCACTCCTTCAGCACCAGCGAGACGGAACTGCCCAGCGTGTGGTCGCCCACGTCGTTGACGTACTGCAGATGAACGTCCGCCCGGACAGTCCCCTCGCCCATCGTGTAGCCCAGGCCCTCCGGATCGTACGTGAGCAGCGCGCTGGAATTGCTGCGGAACAGGTCCAGCACGTGGCCATAGTTGCCCGCGGCCCGCCCGGACACGCCGGCTGTGCGCAGGGGCAGCAGGTCTTCCTGCCCCGGCGTCTCGAAGTCCAGCACGACCGTCTCGGCCGGGTGGGCGTCGTTGTCGGCGATGCGCACCCGCGCGGTGCCGCCGTCGGCGTCCACGAAGTAGCCGAACCCGCCGATCAGGGTGATCCGAACGGTCTCGTCGCCCTCGTCGAAGTCGTCGTCGACCGGCGTGAGGGTGATGGTGGCGGAGGACTGCCCGGCCGCCAGTCGCACCCACCCGGTGAGGCCTTCGGCGGGGACATAATCGCCGCTGTCGGCCGTCCCGCTGATCACGTAGAAGACCGTCATGGGCTCGGCCGCCCCGCCCGTGCGCGAGATGGTGAACACGCCCGCGTCCGCCCCCTCCTCGGCCATCGCGTCATCCGTGGCCTCGACGGCCGCCGTGGCCGGGGCGTCCGCGCCGGCGGGCAGGATCGTGAAGTTGTCGAACTGGCCGTGAATGCTCCACAGGCACATCGCCGACACGCCCACGACGCCCTCGCCGGTGACGGCGGAGGCGCCCCAGTCGGTCCAGGTGTACGGCCCGTGCGCATCCCCGTCCGGATCCGTCAGGGTCACGTCGATCTGCACGCCCGTGCCCCCGCCCACGACCGTCACGGCCGCCTCGATCCGCCACCAGCCGACCTCGTTGACCGTGTCGTCGGCCTCCTGCTCGTACCCGGCCACCACCGCGCCCCGGAGCGGGTCGCTGTGGCCGCTGGAGGCGTTGTAGAAGTCCCAGGCCTCCGTCCCCGCGCCGGGGGCCCGGCTGGCGCCGATGGACAGCTCGACGCCGCCGCTGCGCGGCTGGAGCGTGACGACGTAGCCGCCGGGGTGGCCCGGCGTGTCCCAGCCCTTGACGATCAGCGAGTGAGGGGTGCCGATTGTGTTGTAATAGCGCAGGTACGCCTCGACGCGGATCGTGCCCTCGGCCAGCAGGTAGTCACCCTGCGGGCTGTACCTCACCGAGCCCACCGAGTTGCTCTTCCACAGGTCCAGCACGTGCCCCCCGTGGCCGACGAGCCGGCTGATCACGGGCGACCCGAACAGGTCCGCGAAGTCGCCCTCTGTTCCCGGCAGCTCGAAGTCGGTCTGGACGGGGCCGGCCGGGACGTCCTGGTCGGCGATCACCACCGCCGCCTGGGCGGGCAGGCCGACCTCGTAGTCGTCGCCGTCCTGGTCGGCGATCAGCGCCAGCACGAGCGCCTCGCTCCGCTCGTACGTGCCGTCGCTGACCGGGGTGACCGTGATCGTCACCGACTGCCGGCCGTCGGGGATCGTCACGCAGCCGCTGAGCGTCTCGGCCACGTCCCCGTCGCCCGCCCGGCTCACCTCCGCGACGGCGTAGTGCACCAGCAGGTCCCCCTCCGTCAGCAGGCCCTGGCCCCAGCGGGTGATGGTGAACTCGCCGGCATCCGGGCCCGCCTCGGCGGCGGCGGGGTCGGTGGCGGTGATCGTGACGGCCGGCACGTCGTTGTCGCCGGTGATGACGGCCGTGTCGACGGCCGGGGAGCCGACCACGTAGCCCGCCCCGGCCGCCAGCGTCAGGATCACCGACTCGTCCTGCTCGATCTGCCCGTCGTCGATCGGCGCGATGGCGATCGGGGCCGTCGTCTGGCCGGCCTGGATCGTCACCGATCCGGAAAGGGCGGCGTAGTCCTCCCCGTCCGAGGCCGTCCCGGAGATCGTGTAGAAGACAACCAGCTCGCCCGCCGTCAACTCCCCCAGGCCCTGGCGGCTGACGGTGAACGTGGCCGGGTCGGCGGCGCCCTCGTCGGCGACGGGATCGACCGCCTCGATCGACACCTCGGGCAGGTCGGCGTTGACGATGGTGACGGTGGCCGTGTCGGCGTCGGCCACGCTGTAGCCGTCCCCGGGCGCCAGCGTCACGATGAGCGTCTCGTTCGATTCGATCAGGCCGTCCGGGGCCGCCGAGATCCCGATGGCTACCCCATCCTCGCCGTCGGGAATGACGACACTCCCCGTCAGTTCGGGCGAGTAGTCCTGCCCGGCCGCCGTCCCGCTGACGGCGTAGTAGACCGTCAAGTCGCCGGTGGTGGTCCCGCGGTAGATGACAAACTGCCCCGCCTCGCCGCCCTCCAGGGCCTCCGGCGTCTCGGCCAGGACGGCCACGTCGTCGCTGACGATCGTCACGCCCGCCTCATCGGCGGCGCCGATCTGGTAGCCGCCCGGGGTGAGGCTGAGGATGACCGTCTCATCGGCCTCGGCCTGTGCGTCGTCGGTGGGGAGGATCGTGATGGACGACGACACCTGCCCGGCCGGTATGATCACCTGCCGCGTGGACGTCCCGGTGTAGTCGTCGCCCTCCGTCGCGCTGCCGGCAACGGAGTACCAGACGGTCAGGGGCTCGTCCGTCAATTCCCCTTCACCGGCCCGCGCGACGACGAACGTGCCGACGTCCTGTCCCCTCTCGGCCGCGCCGGCGTCGTCCGCCGCCAGCGTCACGGTGGGCAGGTCGTCGCTGACGATGGTCACCGTGGCGCTGCCGACGGGCGCGACCGTATACGCGGGATCCTCCGCCAACGTCACCGTGACCGTCTGGTCGGGTTCGATGTCACCGTCGTCTACCGGCGTGATGGTGAGGCCGGTCGAGGACTGCCCGTCCGGAATCACAACCGACCCGCTCAGCGTCTCGGCGTACTCTTCGGCGCCGGCCGTGCCGGAAACGGTGTAGTACACCGTCAGGTCCCCGTCCGTGCGGTCGCCCCGGCTGATCTCGACGGTCCCCGCGGCCGGACCGGCCTCGGTCGCCGTCGGGGCGGACTCCGATGAGATGTACACCGTCGGGGGCTGGTCCGCTTCCGACAGCACTTGGAAGTCGTCGAACTGGGCGTGCACGTTCCAGAGCCCGTAGACGCTCAGGCCCACCCGCCCGGGGTCCGTCACGGCCTCCGGACCCGTGTCGGTCCATGCATATTGCCAGGACTCCCCCGGATGATTCGGATCGATGAGGCTGACGCTGACCCGAACGCCGGCGCCCTCGTCAACGGTGTCGACCGCGGCGCTCACGCTCCACCACCCCAGGTCATGCACGCCCGTGGTGTGCGTCGCGGTGTAGTCGGGCACGAAGGACCACTCCGGATGAAGGAAGTCGCTGTGCCCGGAGCCGCCGCGGTAGAAATCCCAGTTACTGACCCCGGCACCCGGCGCCTTGCTGGCGCCGATCCACACTTCCACGTGCCCCGCCCGCGGCATGAGGGTGACCACGTACCCGCCGTGCTGGCCCAGGCCGTCGGTCCACTCCTTCAGGATCAGCGACTGCGCCGGACCGGTGTCGCCATAGGCGGCGTCCCAGTAGTATTGCAGGTGCACGTCGGCCCCGACCGTCCCGTCCGCCTGCGTATAGTCCCCATCGGGGCTGTACTTGACCGACCCCACGTTGTTGTTGCGGAACAGGTCCAGTACGTATCCCTGGTCCGCGCCGTCGTAAACGCGGGCCACCGTCGGGCTGTTGTAGAGGCTGATGAACTGGTTCTCCTCGCCCGCGCCCTCGAACGTGACCGTCGAGAGCATCAGCCTCGGCTCGAGGGACTCCACGATCGGGATCAACGAATGGGAGGTGAGAGATCTCGCACGCACGGCTGGCTCCTTCCAATGCCGGTGCTGCCCCGTGGCGGATACTCCCGCGCGCAGCGCGGGTGTCGCCGCACATGCCACGTCAGCGCCGCGCGGAAATGAGGCCTGCGCGACGCTTCCGTGGGAATAGGACCCCTCGCCGATGGTTGCCTCCCCCGGCGAGACCTATATATGGCCCGGCCCCGTAACCACCCAACACCCCGGATGGGCCGTCGCTGTGGGACCGAGCAACGTACTTGTCAGATCTGCCACCGCAACGCGAATGCCGGCCTATGCGAGACCCCGACGCCAGCGAATGAATTGTGTGCTGCCCACCGGCCCAGGAGGTTACTGCTGTACACCGACCCCGGGCAAGAGGAAAAAAGGGAATATTCCTTCGGCGCGCGGCCGGCGGTGTCGCGGGGGCCGCCATCGCGGATCGGCCTCCCGTCCGCGGCCATTCCCGGCCTCCTTCCCCGCCCGGGCTGCACGGAGGCTACTTCCTGTCCGCGGCCGTGCAGGGATGCCCCCGGCCGTCACCGTGGCACTGGCGGACCTGCTCGGGCGTGCAGTCCGCGGGTTTGCCTTTCAGGTTTTCCGGCTTGCGGCAGGTCTCTTTCTTCCGGCGGCGGCACATGGTGTGGCTCCTGGGCTGTCCTGGGCGGCCCCGTGCTTCGGGTCCAGCAGATTGTCGATCTCCTCTCGCCAGGCGGCGAGGGTTTGCTCGTCGAGTCGGTAGTCGACGAAGCAGCCGCGCTTGTCGTCGAGGACCACGCCGGCGTCGCGGAGGATCCGCAGATGCTGGGAGACGGCCCCCTGCGTCACGTCCAGCCGGGCGGACAGGGCGCCGACGCACAGGGCCCGGCCCTTGAGGAGCTGGACGATCCGCACCCGCGTGCCGACCGCCAGCACCTTCAGCACCCTGGCGAGTTGTTCGGGGTGTTCGGCCATTTAAGTGTACGCTAATATACTAATCCCTCTTCCCCGCCGGGTCAAGGCCAATCCGCCCGGGATAAAGTGGCTTGCCCACCGCCTGCTGGACGGATCCTCGACCTCGCGGACGAGCAGCCCAACGCCGGCGGCAGCGCCGGTGTGCAGCTCTGCCGCACACGCGGCCCGCCCCGGCCTGGCGACGCGGGGGCCGCTCCGACGCACGGCCTGCGCCTGCGGCCAAACCTGACGTGCGTCCCCAACGCGTGTGCAGCAGACGGAAGCTGCACGCCCTGCCACTTGCCACCTCCCTCAGCTCCGGCCAGTATTCCGCCTTGGTCCGGAGGCCGAAGGAAGTGGGACTGCCCGCAAGCAAGACGTGCCCTGTGGCCCGGCTTTGCCAAAGCCCTCATCCAGTCATTCCCGGCGCAACGCTCGGCGCTGGAGTATCTCCGCTGTAAGCCATGCGATCACGAGCGCGGTGACCAGAATGCCGAGCATCAGGTACCCGCGAACCGCACCAATGCGAGGCACTACCTCGGCGAACCACAACTCTAATCGCCTGAGGAACCTCCCTTCCTGCCGCCACCTGCTGATAACGGCAAGGCTCAGCATGTAGAGCAGCTCGACAGCAGCGCAGAGCGCTCCGGCCGCGGCAAGTGCCGCGAGGTAGGCTACCAGGGACCGCCGGGACGGACGCAGGGCTTTCCCGGGCCTCCACACAAACTCGGGCACCCACTGGGGAGTGGCCTCCAGTTGCCGGCTGACCCAGAGTGCTCGGACGGACACGAGGGCCAGGAGGAGCGAGGCGATCGGAACGAGACAGAAGGCCCAGGAGGAAGGCGGTCCATCCGCCCTGATGAAGTCAATCCAGGACATGAGGCACACAAGTGATGCCGCCAGAGATACTCCAATGGTCCGCCGCACGCCCCTGAACAACAGTGGGAGCGCCACGCTGAACGCCGTAGTGATCAGCCACGGTGCCGCGTTTGCCAGGGCGTCCAACGACGGTCCCACCGTTGCCAACAGGAGCACGGTGTCCACGATCAGCACTACGGGTATCGCCAGGGTGCTGAATGTCAGCCTTGATAGTGACCTGGGGCAGACCAGGCTCACTCGCTTCACAAGAAAGGCGAAGGCCAGTCCGGCAGACGCGGCCAGGAATGCAAACGGACCGAAGACGAGCACCATGAAGAGGACATTCGCAAAGGGCGACTCGTCAGGCATCTCCAGCCCAATGTCGTAGACGGACCGTCTCGGGGGCACCACCGGCAAAGCTGCGAAGGCGATGATCAGCAGTGACAGGATACAAATGAGGAATAAGGACCTGATCCACTTCTCGACAAGGACGGCGAAGTGTATGTTCGGGACCACCCTGTCATCTAGCGTTACCATCTGGGCTTCCGGGAGGGGGAAACGGAACAGGGCCGCAGGGCGAGGGTCCGGCGCAGGTCTGTCCTCCGGGCGTGCCCGCCGGACCCGTAACAGAGCAGGAGATCGGGCCGCCTGTCCGGCCCGGTCCGTCTGCCTGCGATCTGACGGCCTGCTGACCGATGGAGAAAACGACGCCTGGTCACTTCCGCGGCGTCAGGCCGAAGGCAAGCTGTCCCGCCGGCTTCCCGCATCCGGTTACCCCTGCCAGTGTGCCCAAGACCGTTGGGCCTATGTGCCCACGCTACACGGGGCCTGACGGGCTGTCAAGGCAGCCGCACGGGTCCGGTCAAGCGATTCGGCGGCCACTCGGGGGCAGCCGGGCGAGGGGGAGACCTTGCATCCGGTCGGCCGGCGGCTGGCGGTCGGCGCCAAACCCACCGACTCCAGCTCTTGTCTTTACCCACAAGTCCGAGACAGTGCGGTTCTTCCGGCCGCGTAGCGACCTTCGTTTTTAGCCCAGGGCGACCGGAGCGAAGCGGCCGGGGTCCTGAGCAAGTGAAGGCGAGTCGAAGCGGCGGGAGCCCTGGGATCGTGCGTTCCGATCCCGCCAGCCCCGGACGGGACGATCATGATCACGCACGCCCCATCCGGGGCTGCCGACGACACGGCAATCCCAACCCAGGGCTTGGTCGCTGGCGCGACCTGCGCCCTGGGCTAGAAACGTTCGGCCCTCCGGGCCTTTTCCGCATCCTGGGTGATCGCGCTTGTAGGTAAAGACAAAGACGGAAGCCGGTGGCAAACCGATGAAGGCGGATTGCCCTGTGGGGGCGTGTGTGCGGCCGCACCCTCACGCCTTGCGCTCTGCCGAACGGCAGGCGGATCGCAAGGCCGGGGGGTGTCAGCCGGCGAAATGTCCGTCGGTGCGCCCGGCCGCGTCATACCGCCGCCGGCGCCGCCGCGGGAGACGGTCGGCGGCGGGGGCATCGGCCATAATATGCACAACCATGACAAGATTTACACCTGTTTACAAGGGTCGTGTGTAAACGGGGGGAAACACGTTAAGCGTCTTATATAAAAAGGCTTTATGTCGTTTCCGGGGTGTTTACATCTCGCGGTTTTGTAAAC
>DASRZG010000130.1:0-2136 GCA_035686585.1 Phycisphaerae bacterium | reverse complement strand
CTCGACGATGCCCTTGCCCACGTCCTCTACCGCGCTGAGCAGGACGGGCGCGAAGAACCGCCTCGCCATGTAGTGCAGGGCCTTCCACCGCCCGTAGTAGTCGATCGACGCCCAGCTCGCGGCGCCCCAGCAGTCGTTGAGCTGCCAGTACAGCGTGCCCATGCCGCGCGGCATGGACCGCCGCCAGTGCTCCACGGCGTACTTCATCGCCATCCCCTGGAGGATCTGGCTGGCCCACAGCGTCATCTCGAACCCCTCGGGCAGGCGGAACCAGTCGAGCATGTACTGGATGATCGCCGCGTTGCCGATGTGGGACCGCTGGTGGTGCTCCATGATGGGGCTGGTGACGTTGCGGTCGGCCGGCGCGGTGAAGGCGCGGACCGTCCGCGGGGCGGGGAACGACTGAAACCCGAACTCGCTGTTGAACCGGTGCGTGCAGGTGCGGTACCACTCGAACGGCTGGCGGCCGTGCCACACGCCCCACAGGTGCGCGTCGCCGCAGACGGGGTTGCTGTGATCGCGGCGGTCGCCGTACGGGCTGTGCGGGCTGGACGGCCAGTAGTCCCGCCCGGGGTCCTCGCGCCGCACGATCTCGGGCAGCATCCTGTCGAAGAGCTTGCTGTAGTCGGCCCAGCTCATCTGCCGGGCGGTCCACTGCTCGGCCACCATGCCCTGCTCCAGCTCGTTGTTTCCGCACCACAGCGCCAGGGATGGGTGGTGGCGGATGCGGCGGATGTTGTCGACGGCCTCGGCGCGGACGTTGGCCAGGAACGCCTCGTCGAACGTCGGGTAGGTTGAGCAGGAGAACATGAAGTCCTGCCAGATGCAGATCCCCAGCTCGTCGGCCAGGTCGTAGAAGGCGTCGTCCTCGTAGACGCCGCCGCCCCAGACGCGGAGCATGTTCATGTTGGCCTCGGCCGCGCTGCCCAGCAGGTCGGCGTAGCGATCGCGGGTCATCCGCGTGGCGAACGTGTCGGCCGGAATCCAGTTGGCGCCCTTGGCGAAAAAGGCCGTGCCGTTGGCCTCGAAGTGGAACGACTCGCCCCACTTGTCCTTCTTGCGGACCAGCCGCAGCGTCCGCAGGCCGACGCGACGGCTCGTCGTGTCCACCAGCCCGCCCGTCGAGTCCAGGAGATCGACCGTGACCTCATGCAGCGGCTGGTCTCCCATTCCGCTGGGCCACCAGAGCTTCGGGTTCTTGACGGTGAGATGAACCTCCGCCTTGCCGCGTTTGAGATCAACGCGTTGGTGGGCGACGGTCCGGCCGCCATGGGTGACAGCGACGGCCGCGGTGAGCCCGCCGCCCTTTCCGATGACCTCCGCCGACGCCGTCACCGCCAGCTTGACCTCGCCGCGGCGGGAATGGTCCTGGGCGACGTGCAGCTCCGTCAGCCGCCCCGTGCCAAGGGCCACCAGGCCGATATCCCGCCAGATCCCGCAGGTGACCAGCCGCGGGCCCCAGTCCCAGCCGAAGTTGCACGGCTCTTTGCGGATCAGCGCCCTGGGGTCGCTGACCTGCGGGCCCTTCCAGGAGGGGCGGCGGCGCCCCTGCGTGATTTTCTCGACGTGGCGGACGGCCGATTCGAAGCGCACCTCGATGGTGTTCCCGCCGGGGCGGAGGAGCCGCTTCACGTCGAACTCCCACGTGCGGAACATGTTGTCGGTCTTCGCGACGGGCTCACCGTTGATCCGGATCGCCGCCAGCGTGTCCAGCCCCTCGCACCGAAGCAGGACGCGGTCGTTGTGCAGGAGCTCGCCGGGCACGTCAAAGCGGCGGGAGTAGATCCAGTCCACCTCGCCGATCCACTGCACGCCCTTCTCGTTGTCGCGGTACAAGGGGTCGTCGATCTTCTTCGCCGCCAGCAGGTCGGTGTGGACGCACCCCGGCACGGCCGCCGGGATCGCGCCCTTCTCTCCCGCCTGTTTCAGGACCCACTGTCCGCCAAGATCCACCGTCTGCATGATGCGCTCCTTTGCGACACGGAGTCGGGACAAGGCGGGCATGCTAATCGCCGCGGCGGCAGTCCGCAACGGGTCGATCGGGGCGGCGGCGATAGCGGGGATCCGGTGCGGGGGCAACGGGACTACCAAGCGGCGCGGGGGCCCTTGCGACGGAGCGAGATCAGGACCGCCCCA
>DASRZG010000129.1:0-4816 GCA_035686585.1 Phycisphaerae bacterium | reverse complement strand
CAGGAGGGGGCGGCCGAGGAGCGATGGGGGCTTCCGGACGAACTCCTCGCCGCCGCACGGCCGGCCCGTGCGGGTGCGGCGGCGAATCCCGGCGGCGGGCCCCTCGTCCCCGGCTGTCAGCCATGCCGCCGAGTCGCCGCTGTCGTCATCGGCGACCTTCACCAACCGATTCCAGGCGTCGCAGGTGTCGGACGAACGCAGGCGGGGCCGCTTCGCGGCGCCAGGCCAAAGGCAGGCTGTCCCGTCGGCTTCCCGCAACCGATTACCCCTGTGCCAAATGCCACTGTGCCAAAAAACCGTTGGGCCGATGGCTCTACGTTACAGCCGCCCAGGCGGGGCGTCAAGAGGACGCGGGAACGGGCTGGGGACTGACGAGGGCCGGTGGCGTCGGCGGCGTGAGGGGGCTGCTGCCCGGCGGGAATGGGACGGCCTACGAGGCAGGCCCGATCAAAGGCTTGGGCCAACGGAGGCGGTCCGGGACAGGGAGGCGTCCGAGAACATGCAAAACTATTACGGGATTTGCGCCTGTTTACAAGGCTTGCATGGAAACAGTGCTGAACACGTGTATGCGATTGTGCCGAAAAGCGTTACGCGCGTTTCGGGGGTGTTTACATTTCGAGGTTTTGTAAACACCCCCGGCGTCCGGGTGTACTCGCGACCCCTGGGGGCGGAGGCGGCGGGGACGACATTGGTATAGGACGGTGCACTGTCGGCCTCATTGCGTCATTCGGCATCTTGACGTCCCCGGTCGGGACGGGTATCATTTGCATTGGCATCGAGAGTGCGTGAGGGTTCTGGCCCTTAGACCGCACGGCAACCTGTTCCGGTCGCGCGGACCGGGATAAGGTGCCACCGCCAGTGAGGCGTCCGTGGCACGGGTTTTGAACCTGTGCTAGGCGCGGAGTTCGGCCTGTGTGAAGCGCACAGGTTGAGAACCTGTGCCACCAGCAGGCTGCCGGCGCCTCCCCGCGAATGGGACGATGCGGCCGGGCTCCCGGCGGAGACCCGGCAAGGACTGCCCCTGGCCCCATCCAGGGGGTGGACCATCTCCCATTCCCGCGGCGGTTCGCCGATGCCCACGAGAACGTGGCCGCGCCGGCCCGAAGCGGCGCCGCCTGACGGAAGGACGCGGATGAGCCAGGACCTGTTCGGCAGCAGCGACAGCGTGCGGAGTGCGGCGCCGCTGCGGCATGCGCAGTCGGTGGTGTTCCCCGAGCCGCTGGCGCTGGCCCGCGGGGGGCGACTGGAGCGGGTGCGGGTGGTGTACGAGACGTACGGGCGGCTGAGCGAGGCGCGGGACAACGCGGTGCTGATCTGCCACGCGCTGAGCGGGGATTCGCACGTGGCTCGGCACGACGCGGCGGACGAGGCGGGCTGGTGGGACGTGGCGGTCGGGCCGGGGCGGGCGATCGACACGGACAAGTACTTCGTGATCTGCCCGAACATCCTGGGCGGCTGCCGTGGCACGACGGGGCCGAACACGCCGGACCCGGCCACGGGCAGGCCGTACGGGCCGGATTTTCCAGAGATTACGACCGCGGACATCGTGGAGGTGCAGCGGCGGCTGCTGGACCACCTGGGCGTGGAACGGCTGCTGGCGGCGGTCGGCGGGTCGATGGGCGGGATGCAGGTGCTTCAGTGGGCGATGTCGTACCCGGGGCGGCTTCGCGGGGCGATCCCGATGGCCACGGCGGCGGAGCTGACCAGTCAGAGCCTGGCGTTCGACGTGATCGGGCGCAACGCGATCACGCACGACCCGAACTTCCGGCGGGGGCACTACTACGACGTGAACGCGGGCTGTCCGGAGGGGGTGTTCGCGGCGGCGTTTCCGATCGGGGGGCTGGCGATCGCGCGGATGATCGGGCACATCACCTACCTGTCGCGGCAGGCGATGCGTGAGAAGTTCGCCGACAACCACCACGACCCGCGTGACGTGAACAGCCGGTTCGAGCGGGACACGTCGGTGGCCAGCTACCTCGCCTACCAGGGTGATCGATTCGTAGAGCGTTTTGATGCAAACAGTTACATCCTGATCAGCCGGGCGATGGACGCCTTCGGCCGCGGGCCCAACGACGACGTGTTGGGGGGGATCGCCCGCGCCGCCTGCCGGTGGCTGGTGATCAGCTTCAGCAGCGACCTGCTGTTCCCGCCGGACCAGTCGCGGGAGATCGTGGACGCGGTGGCGGCGACGGGTGCGGGGGTGTCGTACTGCAACGTCGCCAGCGATTGCGGTCACGACGCCTTCCTGCTGGAGGAGGAGGCGGACACGTACGGTGGGTTGATGGCGGGCTTCCTCGCCCGGACGCGCGCGGGGGAGGGCGCCCACGCCGGTCCGGAGGAGGACGCCGGCGGTCTGGGGCATTCGGACACGAGCATCTTCCACGGCCGGCGGCTGGATTACGACCTCCTGGAGCGGGTGATGGCGGACGGGCACGGCGGCGGGGAGGCCAGCGTGCTGGACCTGGGCTGTGGCGGCGGACAGATGCTCCTGCGGCTGAAGCGTCGCGGGTGGCGACGGCTGCAGGGGGTGGAGATCGACCAGCGGTCCGTGCTGGCGTGCGTGCGGCGCGGGATCGACTGCATCCACGCGGACATGGCGGACGGGCTGGCGCGGTTCGCGGACAAGCAGTTCGACTTCGTGCTGCTGTCGCGGACGATCCAGGCGGTCTACGACGTGGCGTCGCTGATGGACGACATCCTCCGCGTGGGCAGGCGGTGCGTGGTCTCGATCCCCAACTTCGGCTACGAGCCCCTGCGGCGGATGCTGCAGGAGCAGGGCCGGGCTCCCGAGGCCGGCGTGCTTCACTACAAGTGGTACAACACGCCCAACATCCGCTGCGTGTCCATTGCCGACTTCGAGGACTTCTGCCGCGACAAGGGCGCGACCATCCACAACATGGTCGCCCTGAACACCGAGCAGCGGCGGGAGGTCACCGACGACCCCAACCTCAACGCCGACCTGGCCGTGTTCGTAATATCGAGGCCGTGAGCCGCCCGGCCGGCGCAAACGAAAACGGTCGCAGGAGCACGGTTCCTTGCGGCCGTTGGTTGCGGGGAAATCGGCGTTGCCTACGGCTGGAGGTTGTGCTTGCGGCGGAAATCGCGGGTGAAGCGGCTCTTTTCCTTGCCCCTGCCCGGCTTGACACCGTGGTTGGCCCGCTTGTTCCGCCAGTTGAGCGTCCCGTTGCGTCTCTTGTGACCCATCGCTGTTCTCGCTTCGATCCGCCGGCCACTGCTGTAGCCGGGCGGGTCCGTGCCTGTAAGAGTCCCATATTTTAGCTCGGCCCGCGCCGCGTTCAACAACAGTTTGTGGAAGAAAGTTCCATCACGCCCCCGCCAGCAGCTCGTGCAGCGCCGCCCGCGCGCTTTCCCCGTCCCGGGCCTCCACCGCGTCGGCGGCGGCGGTCAGCAGGCGCTCCTGCCGGTCGGTGAAGGCCATCGCGGCCAGCGGGTCGAATCGGCCGAACCCTAGGCGCCCCCGGATCGCTCGCCGCAACGGCGTCAGACCCACCATGGTCAGGCCGGAGACGCCCAGCTCGCAGCCCGGCGGCGGCGCCGCCAAGTCGCACTTGCCGCCGACGACGAGGACGTTGGTCAACTCCTTAAGCCGCCGGAGGTTTTCGTCGGCGGGGCCCGTCGGGTCTCGCAGGCAGATGACCAGGTCGGCCGATTCGATCCGCCCCCAGGCGCGGCGGACGGCCTCGGCGTCCACGCCGCCCGGGGGCGCCCACAGTCCGGCGGTGTCAGTCAGCCAGATCGGCACGCCGTCGGCCTCGGCAGGCAGGCGGACCCAGTCGCGGGTCGTGCCGGGGCTTTCGGAGACGATCGACGCTCTCCGCCCCGCCAGGGCGTTGGCCAGGGCGCTCTTGCCGGCATTCGGCGGCCCGGCTATGACCACCTCCGCCGGATCCAGCAGCCTGCGCATCAGCGGGGCGGCGCGGGCCGCCTGCCGCAGGGCGGGCGCCTCCGGGGCTGTCGCGGCCAGGGCCGAGATCCCCCCGGACCACTGGGCCGCGACGGCGGACGCCGCCAGCGGGGTCATCGCCCGGCGAATGGCCTGGAGCATCTCGGCCGCAATCGCCGGGTTTTCCCATCGCCCGTGCGGCTTGACCAAGGCCGGATCGATCCGCCCGGGCCGGGCCACCTCCGCCCCCATCTCGCGCAATGCCGTCAGCACCGCCCGCGCCGCCCGCGGCCCGCCGTGGATGTTGATCTCGTACCCCCCGCCCCCGTCCAGCTCGGCCACGATCGCCTCATCCACGCCCTGTCCGTCGTGGACGATCCAGCCCAGCGACAGCCTGCCCGCGGCCGGGGCGGCGCCGCGAGGGCGGAACACCCTGTCCAGCACCTCGCCGGCCCCAGGCCCGCCCAGGGCGATCACCGCGATCCCCCCCCGCGCCGGCGATGTCAGCAGCGCCGCCGCCGCACGCCCCGCCTGCCGACCGGATGTACCCGCCCACGTCACGGCGACTGCACTTCCGCCATCTGCACCGCCAGCGCCACGCCCATCAGGCACAGGTCCGGCACGATGGCCTGGACGATGTCGTAGCCCTGGCACACCAGCTCGGCGTCGCCGCCGGTTGCGATCACCACAGGCCAGCGCCCCAGCGCGATGGCATACGCCTCCGTCAGCTCCCGCAGGGCCCCGCGGGCGCCATACACCAGCCCGCCCACGATCGCCTCCCGCGTGTCCCGGCCGAACACCCAATCGGGCGCCGTCAGCTCCACCCGAGGCAGTTGGGCCGTCCCCGCCGACAGCGAAGCCGCTCCCATCGAAAGCCCCGGCAGGATCGCCCCGCCCAGAAAGACCCCCTGG
>DASRZG010000128.1:0-4177 GCA_035686585.1 Phycisphaerae bacterium | reverse complement strand
GTCGCCCAGCACCGACGAAAGCGGCATCGACTCGTCCACCAGCCCGCCGCCGGCCAGGAAGCGGACCTGCCCCGGCCCGATCGTGGCGACGGCGTCGCCGTCGAAGGGCTTGCTCTCGCCGGGGGCCTCGCTCACCTCCCGGACGACCTTCTTGCCCTCCGGGCCGGCGCACTGGAGGCTCAGCGACCAGTCCCCGGGGTGCAGGCTGACGGAAACCGGCTTGTCGGAGACGTTTCGGATCGCCACCACCGGCTCGATCCGCGCCGGCGGGCGGACCATCTTGACCTTCCACGTCCCGTCCAGGCCGCGCCGGCGATGGACTTCCATCGTCAGCGGGAAGGCCTTGGGCAACGGCGCCAGGCCCACCTGGAGCCCGCCGACCGCCTCCCCCCACCCCCACAGGTCCGTCCGCATCGCTTCGCGGACGCGGGCGACGGCCTGCGGGTCGTCCTGGTGGCGGCAACTGGGGACATCGGGCAGATACAGCTCCTCCCGCCCCTCCAGCCGGCGAAGCAGCAACACCTGCGACGTGCCCGCCTTCGGCGCCGCCTGGACCTTCTCGTCGCCGCCGGCCTTGGCGGCGGGGGTCAGAAAGGTGACCGCCTGCCCGCCCTTGACCCGGCCGGCCTCCTCGGCCGTGTCCTTCAGCACCTCCCGGACGGTCAGCCGGCAGGTCAGGAACATCCCCTCGGCCGCCTCCTTCGAGCCGGGGACGCACAGGCGCATCTTCTCCGGCTCGGCGACGCCGTCCACCCGTCCGGCAACGATCACGTCGCTGCGGACGGCCGATATCTCCACCGGAACCTTCTCGCCCTGCTCGGAGGCCGACGACATCCCCCAAGCGGCGCACACTGCCAGCGCAGCCGCGATTCTCATCGGATGACTCCTTTTCCCCAATGTACACCCATCACCCGATTGGACGCACTCAACCGCCCGCCCATTCACGAAAAGCGAAAACTTTTTCGGCGCCCAGGAGAGGTTCACCCGGTCCACGCGCGAAGAAAAAGCCCACGGAAAGCGTTCCGTGGGCTTTCGGGTATTCGCAGGGTCGCGGGGGCGCGGGTCACGCCTTGTAGAACGCCACCATCTCCTTGCAGGTCTTGGGCTTGATCTTCCCGGCGTGGCCGGCCTGGCCGAAGGCGACCATGCGGGCCACGCAGACCTCCTTCATCGCGTCCCGGGCCGGGCTGAGATACTTGCGCGGGTCGAACTCCTCGGGCTTGGTGTGGAAGACCTTGCGGATCGCCCCGGTCATGGCCAGGCGATTGTCGGTGTCCACGTTGATCTTGCGGACGCCGTTCTGGATGCCGCGCTGGATCTCCTCGACGGGCACGCCGTAGGTCTGCTTGATGGCCCCGCCGTGGGCGTTGATGACGTCCTGCAGCTCCTGCGGCACACTGGAGGAGCCGTGCATGACGATGTGCGCGTTCGGCAGCCGCCGATGGATTTCCTCGATCAGGTCCATCTTCAGCACCTCGCCGGTGGGCTTCCTGCTGAACTTGTAGGCCCCGTGGCTGGTGCCGATGGCGACGGCGAGGGCGTCCAGGCCGGTGTCGGCGACGAACTGTTCGGCCTGGTCGGGGTCGGTCAGGTGCTCCTGCGCCTCCTCTTCCGACAGACCCGCGCCGTGCCCGTCCTCGATCCCGCCGAGGGCGCCGATCTCGCCCTCCACGCTGATGCCCTGGGCGTGGGCGGCTTCGACGACCTGTTTGGTCACCTTCACGTTGTACTCGTAGTCGCTGGGCGTCTTGCCGTCCTCGCTCAGCGAGCCGTCCATCATCACCGACGTGAAGCCGTTCTCGATCGCGCTGAAGCACGTGGCCGGGCTGTTGCCGTGGTCCAGGTGCATCACGACGGGGATGGTCGGGTTCAGCTCGACCGCCGCCAGCATCAGGTGGCGAAGGTAGGCGTCGTTGGTGTACGACCGCGCGCCCCGGCTGGCCTGGATGATCACGGGCGAGTCCGTCTCCTGCGCCGCCGACATAATCGCCTGGATCTGCTCCATGTTGTTGACGTTCAGCGCGGCCACGCCGTAGTCGTTCTCGGCCGCATGGTCCAGAAGCACGCGCAAGGGAACCAATGGCATGGGAACCTCACTTTCTGTTTCTTAAGGGTCCGTGCGTCCGTCGCCGCATAGGGAATGGAGGATTATACGGATTGCCCCGTTCGATGCAAGGGCATTGCGGAATGAGAATCAGGGAAGAATCTCCCCTTGCGTGCGGACAGTCGCCCCCCAGCGGAAGTCGCAGCGACGCGAAGATGCCATCGGTACGGGGGGTTATGGACCTTCCCGTCGGTCGAACGGTTCCTTGCGATTCCGCTTGCTTGCGTCGCGCGTCGCCCCGGGTCTTGAACCCCCCGCTTCCGCTGGGGGGCGACTTGCCGCACGCTTCTTCCTCTCTTGCTGTTTCTCAAATCCGCAATCTCCGGCCTCGGTTGCATCCTCCCGCCCGCCCTGCTATTGTCGCGGGAACGCTCGTGGAGTCACACGGCATGGACGTGGTCTGGACCGTATTCCTGTTCGCCTTCGGCGCGTGCGTGGGCAGCTTTCTGAACGTGGTCGTCTACCGCATGCCGCGGGGGATGAGCATCGCCTGGCCGGGCAGCCACTGCCCGCGGTGCGGGGTGGCGATCCGCTGGTACGACAACATCCCCATCGTCAGTTGGCTGCTGCTTCGGGCGCGGTGCCGGTCGTGCAAGGGGCCGATCTCGCCCCGGTACCTCCTGATCGAGCTGCTGACGGCCGTGCTGGTGGCCGGGCTGTTCGTCTGCCTGTTCCTGCTGGACATGCGGGCGGGGATCGACGACTTCGCGGGCCAATGGCCGGCGTACGTCTCCTACGCCGCGCTGGTGTGCGGGCTGCTGGCGTGCTCGGTGGTGGACATCGAGCTGTTCATCGTCCCCCTGCCGGTGATGTGGTTCTGCGCCGCGGTGGGGATCGTGGCCGCCGGGGCGTTTCCCGGGGCGTTTCGGGCGGACCCGGCCCATCCGCTGATGCCCGCCGTCTCGCCGGCCGTGGCGGCGGCGGCCTTGGCGGCGTGCCTGGGAGTGGCCGTGGCCAGGCTGCTGGTGCGGCTTGGGGTGCTCCAGGAGAGCTTCATCGACGCGGAGGACCGCCCCCTGGCCTCCCCGGCCGAGCAGGCCGACCGGATCGGCCCGCCCCTGAAGGCCCTGCGCGAGCTGCTGTACGTGGTGCCGGCCGCCGCGGCGGCGGTGGCGACGTACTGGCTGATCACCCGCAGCGAGTCGTTCCGGGCGGCCATGCTGGTCCGGTTCCCCTACCGGACCTACGGGCCGATGGCGGACCGGCTGGTGGTGGTCACCGGCCTGCTGGCGGCGGTGGTGGCGGCGACGCTGTGCACGTGGCTGATGCGGATGGCGCTGCGGCTGATCCTGGGCGAGCGGATCGCCCCCGCCCGCTCCGGGGCGTCGCGGGAGCCGCAGGTCGCCTACACCTCCGCCCACGGGATCAACCCGCGCCTGGAGATCCTGCGCGAGACCGCGTTCCTGGCCCCGTCGGTGCTGCTGGCGGCGGGGGCGTACCTCCTGGTGACGCGGGTCGGGGCGATCGGGCAGGCGGCGGCGTGGCTGATGGACAGTCAGGCCGGGTGGCGGTTCGCCGCCCACGCGGAGACGGCCGCCGGCGCGGTGTTCGGGATGGTCCTGGCCGCGGCGCTGGTCTGGGGCATCCGCATCCTGGGCACGCTGGCGTTCGGCAAGGAGGCGATGGGGATGGGCGACGTGCACATCCTGGCGGCGGTCGGGGCCGTGTGCGGGTGGGCGGTGGCGACCGTCACCTTCTTCGCCGCGCCGCTGCTGGGAGTGGTGTACGTGCTCCACTGCGCCGCCGCGGGCAGGGGGCGGAGGGAAATCCCCTACGGCCCCTGGCTGGCGGCGGGCACGCTGTGGGTGCTATTGTTCTATGATCGGATTGTCGCCTTCCTCATCCCTTCGGGGTAGGCGCGGGCCAAGGGGTATGCCATGAACTGGAATCTCATCAAGGGATACGTGCTGGCGACGGCGGCCGTGCTGATCCTGGCCGCGGCCGCATTCATTGTCCTGAACAACATCGGCGGGCAGTGGACGCTCCAGGTGATCTGGCGGCCCGCGACGATGCGCCCGGCCGCGTGGCTGCTGGCGATCGGTGTGTCCGGCGCGATCGTCTGGTGGACGATCT
>DASRZG010000127.1:0-8297 GCA_035686585.1 Phycisphaerae bacterium | reverse complement strand
ATCTCCAGGACCTCCTTGACGCTGGCGGCCTTGGGGAGCATCCCCTCCAGCCTCGCCAGCAGGGACTGGTAGTTCCTCAGCCGGGTGGACAGGTCCACGTACTCTTCGGTCACGTCGACGGCGCGGATGTCCCGCTCGGTGACGGTGCCGGCCTTCTCCAGCTCCGCCACGGCCTGGGAGAAGCGGTCGGCGGGGACGCGGACGATGATCGACCGGATGGTGCGGCGCTGGACGTACCCGCCCATCCGTTCGGCCAGGGCCCGGGCGGCCTCCACCGCCTGCGGGACTTCCCCCACGACGATGTCCAGCGACGCGGTGTAGATCACCTGCCGGGGGTCCACCGCCGCCATGTGCGGCGTGGGCTCATCCGGGGGGGCGAGAGAATCCGGCGCCTTGTCGGCGGCGGGCTGGCGCTGCAGCGCGGCCTCGGCCTTGGAAGCGGAGTAGAGGTACGCCGGCCCCCACGCCGCGCACCCGGCAAACAGGGGGGCGCCGAAGAGGATGATCGCGAGTGCCTTGTTCATTCCTGTCTCCTTGTGAAGGCGAATCGATGGTCCGTTGACAGAACGTACCCGTCTTTCGGGGCAGTTGCGCAGGGAAACATGGAGGTGCAATAGGAATAACCGTGTGCGTCCCGGGAGAACTGACAATCGCCCCCCAGCGGAAGCGGGGGGTTACAACCCCAGGACAAGTCAAGGCGCCTCGTTGGGTTCCCCCGTCCGACGGTTCGACTTGATCAAGGTTCATAACCCCCCGTACCGAGGGCATCTCCGCTGCGCTCCGACTTCCGCTGGGGGGCGATGGTCAGTCTGCGCCGGGGGCTCCTTCCAAGGCCTCGGGCGTCGGTATCCGGGGCGCCTCAGGTGCCTGTCCGAAGATGCGGTCGGAGCGCCCCAGGCAGTCGGCTTCCTGGTCGGGGGTGGCGGCGCGCCAGCGGAGGAGGTGTTTGCAGAGGGCGTCGACGAAGACCTTGGCGCCGCGCTGCCACAGGTACGGCGGGCCGGAGTCGCGGTCCAGCGTCAGCGTCAGCACCCACCAGTCGGCGTCGTCGGCCGGGCCGGCGGCCAGGCGGGTCTGCTGGGTCAGGTTCCGCTCGAACGGGGCCAGCCAAATGGGCATTTCCACGTGGATGGTCTGGCCCTGGCGGCCGCAGGCGGGCGGCCGCTGGCAGACGAACCGGCCGCTCCGCTCGCCCTGGTGGATGATCAGGAAGTCATAGGCGTAGACCATCATCGCCCGGGCCTCGTCCCAGGTGGTGGCGATGAAGGGCAGGCGAATGTTCCAGTGGTCGTCGCCGCGTTCGGCCTGGTCGACCTTCCAGCCCTTGCCCTCGGCGGCGGGGTTGACGATCCGGGAGGCCAGGCGGATGGGGTAGATGGCCGAGGCCACCGTCGCCAGCACGGCCAGGCCGATCGAGTAGAGCACGAACACGCCGAGGTAGTTGGGGTAGAAATCGGCCGCCTGCCCGGTGCTCTTGAGGTGCCACAGCAGGCCCTTGAGGGCGATGATGCCCAGGAAGTACCCCAGCACGGCCGCGATGCCGGCAAAGACCAGGGCCTCGATCAGGAACATGCCCGCCACGTGGCGCGGGGACAGTCCCACGGAGGAGAAGATGTGGATTTCCTGCATCCGCTCGTGGACCGTGCCGGTCATGATGGCGACGATCATCAGCACCGCCACGATGCCGATCACCAGCATCATGTTGGAGCCTTTGACGTGGGTGGCGGTGTGCATGGAGATGCGGGCGGACCGGTGGATCGGCGTCGCGTTCTCGCCCTTTTCGGTCCAGTTGCTGAACACGTCGACGTTGAGGACCTCGGTGGCCAGCTTGCCCGCCAGGGCGGGGATCTTGGACGGGTCCTTGTCGGCGCCGTTGGGGATCACCAGCAGCGAGTGGACCACGCTGGGGAAGATGCCGTACTTGCGGATCCACGCCCGGGGCACGATGACCACCTCGGTGGAGGGGGCGTGGACGGGGTTGTCGGCCTCGCCCTGCCGGAACGAGGCCCCGCGCATGGCCGTGACGGGCAGCCCGTCCAGGTCCTTGAGCTTGTCCAACGTGCCGGGCAGGTAGACCTTGTTGCCGTCCTGCATGCCCTGGCTGCGTGCCTGGAAGACGCCGATCACCTCCAGCGGCAGTCCCATGATGGTGACGGTGTCGCCGACGCTGATTTCCAGGCTCTCGGCGAGGTTGTTGGGCAGCAGGCAGACATCGACGTCGTCGGGGGCGAGGAACCGCCCGGCGGGGTCCACCTCCCGCGCCAGGTCGGACAGGCGGACCGTGCGGGTCTCGTTGCCGATGGTGAGGGTGTACTCCAGCGAGCCGTCCCGCGGATCCATCAGTTGCAGGTAGGGCAGGGGGGCCCGTCTTCCGTTGGCTTCGAGGTAGGCGACGGCGTTTTCGGGCTGGGAGGGGTTTTGACCGTAGTTGACGCTCTCGCGCCGGATGAGGGTGGCCTGGTCGCCGTAGGCGGCCTCGAGGACCTCGACCATCTCCGTCAGCAGGGGCTGGCGGCGGTCGGTGGCGTTGTAGATCTGAATGCCCTGCAGGCTCGCACCCGACACGTCGGAGGGCTCGAGGATTCGGAAGTCAAAGGCCGAGGACGTCGTCAGCAGCACCAGCGCCATCACCAGCGCGGTGATCGTCAGCAGCGTCAGCACGGTGCGGAGCTTGCGCCGGCGCATGTTGGAGACGGCCAGGGACAGGGCCGCCATGACCACCCCGGCCGATTCGGCCTCGCTCTGCTGGGTGATGACGCGCTTGGAGCCGATCGCCCGCAGCATGGCCACGCCGCGCATCAGCAGCAGGATCAGCGCGGGGATGGTCATCACCACGATCACGAACGCGGTGGTGGTCACCACGATGTTGTGGGCGAGCTTGAAGCCCGGGTGGAACCAGTACAGCAGCCCCGCGAAGACCGCGAAGACCGCCACCGCCACCAGCGCCGTCCGCAGCACCGTCCGCTGGGGGAACACCAGCCGCTCGATCAGCAGGCTGAAGGGGATTAGCAGCACGAAGTACAGCACCGTTGTGGCCACCACGTCCAGCAGCAGCCCCAGCGTCTCGCGGTAGGCCTTGGACTCCAGGATCCACGCCCGCAGGAAATGGGCGTTGGCCTTCCGGAGGTCGCCCTGGGCCTGGGCGGCGACCCCCTGCTCGACGACCGACGGCTCGATGCGCAGGCGGCCGGAGGAGTCCCGGTCGTGCACGGGCGCCCCGGCCGAGGCGCCGACGCTCTGGGCGTGGTAGCCTTCGGCCAGCGGGCTGCGGACGTCGTAGCGGCTGAATTCCCGCAGGCGCTTGGCGTTCAGCGACGCCAGCTCGCGGATGCACTGCAGCGACGTGGGCGTGTCCGCCGACGACAGCCGGATCGTCTCGCCGGCCCCGACGCGATAGCCCCGGGGCAGGCCGTCGGGGTCGGGGTCGCTCAGCACGGCCACGTTGGTGAAGAACCCGCCCAGCAGGACCTCGGCGTTGGAGATGGCGGTGGCGGGCAGGAAGACCATCGCGGTGGGCCCGTACTGGGTGAAGCCCCACCGCTCCATGTCGGTGTGGGAGTCGACGTTCTTGACCTCGCTGACGCGGAGGTAAGGGGCGACCCCCGGATCGGAGTGCAGGGGCGCGTAGGTGTGGTAGTGGGCGCCGCGGACGAAGGTGCCGGGGTTGTACCGCTGCGGGTCGATCAGCCCGAACAGCTCCAGCGTGCCGCACTCGAAGACCGACACCGACACGTCATTGGTCATCGTGTCGATCTGCAAGTCGGTGGAGGGGAAGCGCTCCCCGCCCCGGGCGCCGTAGTCGGCGGCGTACCGGACCCGCCCCGCCTCGTCGATCGTGTAGGCGACGACGTCGTACTCCACCTCCGGGTAGGCGGCGTAGATGGCGTTGATCTGGAAGTAGTACTCATCCAGCAGCATCATGTCCTGGAACATGAACGACTGGAGCCCCCGGTGCTGGCCGTGATCGGGGTTCATCGGCCAGTGCATGTAGTTGTGGAGGCCCGGGCCCAGCAGGGCGGTGGTCCGCCCGTCGGCGGGCCAGGCGTACAGGAACGTCTTCATGCCCTGGTCCGATCCCGGCAGGACGTTCTTGTACCACCCGGTCCGCGGGTCGATCTGCTGGACGCGTCCGACGAACTCGGCGTAGCCGCCCCAGCCCCGGCCCCGGTGCTTGTAGGGCTCGCCGTCGCGGGGCAGTTTCTTCCGCGGGTATTCGAACAGGTGCTTGAGCACGCCCAGGGTCATCCGCAGTTGGGGGCGGAGCTGGTCGTCGACGGCCTCGTCGTCGATGGGCCCGAGGCGGTCCAGCGGGGTGAAGTGATTCAGCCGCGCGAGCCGGGCGGTCTGAAACGATACCGTGGGGAGGCCCACCGCCTGCCAGGGCTCCTCGGCCGTGGGGTAGCGGGGGGCGTAGACGAAGGCGCTGCGGTCCCGCTTGTTGGCCAGGTTGCCGTCTCCGGTCTCGCTCATGTTGGACCGCTCGCCGCCGTAGAGCTCGACGTCGTCGGGCAGGCCCAGCCCGTCGCGCATCTTGTCCCGCCACCCGCCGTCGTTGAACAGGCGGTTGCCCAGCCAGCGGTACATGCCCCGGCTCTGGGTGTTCCAGGCGGTCTCGGTCATCAGGTTGAGGGCGTGGCCCGCGGGGACCATGTCCAGGCTCATCGCCATCTTGTAGTAGACGCCGATCCGGTCGAACCGTCCGCTTTTATAGGCGACATAGTCGCGGACCAGCCGCTGCCCCTGCCAGTGGCCCGAGACGAACATGACTTTGATGTCGGGCGCCCGCTCGCGGGCGGCGAGATAGCGCGTCAGCTCGATCAGCTCGGCGATGCCCCAGACCTCGTCGGCCCCGTAGGACAGGTCCGGCGCGATGCAGCGGGCGTCGAAGTGGGCCGCCAGGACCATGCAGTAGCTGGAGTCGGTGCCGGGGATGGTCAGCTCGACGCCCCTTGCGGGCACGTTGGCGAATTGCAGCCTGCTCTTGAGCGTCACCTGGACGTCGCCGGCGCCGCCGGCGAGGGCATCTTGCAGGGCCAGCCCCCGGTCGCGCCGCAGGTACACGCGGGGCACGTGCAAGGGCAGCATGGCCATGTACTTGCCGTCGGCCTGGAAGACGGTGGTCGTCTGGGGGGCGATGAAGACGGCCCCGGCCGCTCCCAGCGACGCCGCCCGCACCCACGCGTCGGCGCTGTTGAAGTCCAGCAGGACCACCGCGCCGTTGACGTCTTTGTCGCGGAGCCCCTCCCAGGAGCCGTCGCCGATGTCCACCAGGCGGCGGGGGCTCTCGCAGTTGGGGCAGGGGCCGGCCTCGGCGCCGGCGGCGGCGTCCCGGCGGACGGGGCACGCCTCGGGGGGGTGGGTCGCGCACGCCTGGACGCAGTTGGGCGCCAGGGCATATGCCGGCCAGGTCTGTTGCCCGAACGGCCCGCCGGCCACGACGACCTGCGTGAACTCTCGGCCGTCCCTTTCCGTCCGCTCCAGGTCGTCGGCCGACAGGCGGTCCAGGGCGACCGTAACCTCCGCCTTGGGCTCGACGTCGGTGATGGGGCACTTGGCGGCCACGTCCGCCAGGGCGCCGCGGATGTAGGCGAGGGCCTGATCGCAGCCTTGCTGGCCCGTCTGCCGGGGGCCGAGGTCGGCCAGGGCGCGGGCGTGTTGGCGGATGGCGGGGAGCATCTCGTCGGCGGCCCGGGGGATGTCGCCGTAGTACTCCTTCGCGGCGGCGATCCGCTCGGAGCGGCTCCGGTCGGACTCCTCCTTCTCGTCCGTGCCGGTGCTGCCGCGGGGGGAGCAGCCGGCCAGGGCCAGGGCCAGCGCCGTCAGAGACAGGATCCATCGGGTCATTTCATGCACCCTGTCAGCAGCGCGATGTGCCGGAAGATGTAGACCATCATGCCGAAGATCATCCCGCACAGCAGCATGATGGCGGCGGGGACGATCCGCTCGCGGAACGACCGCACGCCCAGCCAGCGGAAGATGAGGCTCTTGCCGATCCAGACCAGCAGGAAGCTGAACCACACCTGGTCGGCGCTGAAGGGCATGCCCCTGCCCGTCGACCAGTACTCCGCGGCGATCACCACCCCGACGGGGCTGAACGGGAACCGGGGGTACTCGCGCCGCAGGTGGAACAGCGCCCCGATGATCACCACGCCGTAGAGGATGTGGAAGGCGTAGCGGTTCCGGCCGTACCAGGTGGCCGCGCTCTTGAAGATCACCTGGCTGGTGGACCGCAGCCCGTAGCTGGCGCTGCGCTCGGACCACTGCATGAAGTCGGCGTGGATGGACAGCTCGCCGGTGTAGTTGTTCTCGAACCCGTACACGTGCGTCACCAGGACGAACAGGACGGGGGTGACCGCCGCCACCAGGACCATGGTGACGGCGATCATCCTGGCGATATCGCCGGCGTGGACCTTCAGCTCCTGGCCGACCTTGAAGGCCTCCAGCAGCATGTTGTGCGGGCCGAAGGTCTTCATCTGCCCGTTGAAGCCCCACTGGAACCAGTGGGCGGCCCAGCTATGCCCGGCCCCGGCCATGTCGGGGGTCGCCTGCTCGGTGGTCACGCCGTAGTGGGTGCCCAGGATGTCGCGCTGGATGCCCACCAACTGGTGGCTGCCGTAGTTGTTGTCGTACGTCAGCGGCATGCCCTCGATCCGCAGGCGCATCTGGCTGAAGGAGTAGATCAGCACCAGCAGCACCATCAGGCACATCTGGAGGAAGCTGGTCGCGTGGCAGCCCAGGGCGACAAACGCCACCGTGCCGACCAGGAACAGCAGGATCACCTTCGCGCGCCCCAGCTCGTCCCGGCTGGCCTCGTCGGTGGGCCCGCCGCCCCAGAGGCTGCGCAGGTACCCCCAGACGGTCCGGCGGTTGTAGAACACCCCCCACACCAGCAGGCCCAGGCCCCCGCCGAACCGCAGACCGTTCTTGACGAACTCCGCCAGCATCGTCGGGCCCACGGCGATCCCGAACGCCCGCATCAGGCCCGGAAGCAGGATCGCCAGCAGGATGTACGTGACCGCCGTGGTCATCAGCACGTCCACCGGGAACAGCAGGAACAGCGTCAGCACCACCGGCCCCCACCACAGGCGAAGCTGGGTGTTGGGCAGCAGGTTCAGGCTGGTCAGGTCCACCCCGGCGCGGAGGCCCGACATGCCCTCGTTGCCCGCCCAGGGGGGGCAGCCCCAGCTCGTCAGCGACTCGCCCTGGGGGCTCATGAAGATCACCGAGGGCAGGCAGATCGCCAGCCCCACCGCGAACAGCACCCAGTGCGACCGGGGCCGATGGCCCGCGGGCGGGCCGCGGATGATCTCGATCGCCGGCTGGCTCCACACGAACGGCAGGCGCTGGTGGTCGATGAACCGCTTGCGGAACATCAGCAGCAGGCCCATCAGCATGCCCTGCCACGCCAGGCACATGCCCGTCCAGTAGGCGATGGGCTTGGCCCACAGCCGCCAGGGCACCTTGCCCCCGGTGCCCCGGGCGAACCCCTCGATCGACTGGCGGGTGAGCACCTCATCGCGAATGGCCTGGAAGTCGGTCTGCTGGATGGTCTGTCCCGCCCAGCGCATCGCCTCGGCGGCGGCCGCGGACGGGGCGGACAGGCCCGTGATCACCGGCAGCGGAGGGGCGGGTGCTCGCGCCCCGGCCGGCTCGGGGCGGTCGGTCCGGATGGTCGGCGCCCACCAGGGCAGGTCGCGAGCCCAGGCGTAGAGTTGGGGCTCGGAGTCGCGCTGCGACTGGAACAGGTTGGCGGCGCTGGATTCGATCACCGCCCGCAGGCAGATGTTCCACGGGATGGCGATGACCACGGCCGCGTAGACCACCACCAGCTCGCCGCGGCCCAGCGGCTTTCGCCACAGCCACCCGGCCATGGCCGCCATGGGCACCAGCACCCACAGGGACCGCAGCAGGCCGGTCCGCAGGACGGCGTGCTCGTCGGCGGTCGCGCCCGCCAGCATCAGGGCGCCCGTGCCGGCGTAGATGACCACGATGGACGCCAGGAAGATGGGGGGGTACTGGAGCAGGAAGATGGTGAGGATCGCCCCAAACCCCAGCACCATCAGCATATGCTGCGTCCGGACGGCGCCGGTGGCGACCATGAAGCCGCAGCTTATCGTCCAGATCAGCACCACCGCCAGCGCCACGGTCAGGCTGCGGAGGGTCAACGCCTTGGTTGGCTCGCCGGATTCCATACGAATGTCACTTCCTACAGCACCGTCGCGGGGATCAGGTTCCGGACTGCGTCGACTTCGCATCCGCGACTATACGGGTTTGAGAGGCAAAATGCCACCCCCCAT
>DASRZG010000126.1:0-3740 GCA_035686585.1 Phycisphaerae bacterium | reverse complement strand
TAGTTGCAAACTCACGACTAATGTTCGTTTCGCGGGTGTTTACATTCCGGGGTTTTGTAAACACCCCCCTCCGTGGTCGGGGGTGCGAGTTCCCCTGCGGGTCGCTGCTGAACCAAGGCGGGGCGAGAGCTCCCCTGCGGGTCGCTGCTAAACCGGGGGGGTGTTTACAGGGCCCGTGGGGAAACAGGGATGGAATGGACGCAACAGGTGTGACAAAAGCACCTTGCGCGGATTCACGGGGTGTTTACATTCCGGGATTTTGTAAACACCCCCCCTGTGAGGGGGAGGGACTGGCGCATGCCGGGGAACAGCGAGAGCTCCCCTGCGGGTCGCTGCTAAACCTGATGGGTGCGAGGTTACTCGGAGGGCGGGTCGGCGGTGGCGGTCCGGCCCGGAGGCTCCGCCGTGGCGAAAGCCTCCGCATACCACCGCTCCGAAAAACCCATTGCCTCTGATGTCGTGGTCATCACGTCCACGGGAATATCGTCAATGCCGTAGCGGCAGGCAGGAGGTGCCTGTATCTGAAAGCCGCGATCCCTCAGCTTCTTCTCGAACTCAGCGTGGCGATGGTGACTCCTTGTGTCGACGATAAGGTCAACGTCCTTAGTCGGGCGAACGGGAGGTGAGGCGGGATCAGTGATCAAGAGCGACGGTATTGTGCCGCCGACGAAGACCACCTCGTCAAGCAACGGGCCCAATGCATGAGCCACCTTCTGGAGCATTTCGGGAGATGTCGCCACCTTGCTCAGCCCAGCCGCTTCTGAAGGATTTCGGTTGCCGCCTTTCGCTCACGAGCTCGACCGCCCCGAATAGCGTCGATCAGCACCAGGTACTCGTACAGCGTTACATCTTTCTTCGCAGCCATCGGCACGGACCTGTAGAGAGGTTTCAGAGCCATACCACGAACGGCGCCGTCTGCATCGGGCCATACTGGCGGCATTTCCTCGGCTGATGTGAGGAACAGTTCCCGCAGCGGGGCGGCCGCGTATCCCGTCGGCATGCCCCTGGATGATCTTCCCAGTGCGACAGGGAAGACGTACTTGAGGCCATGGACGAGGAATTCCAGCAAGGCCGAGCGGACGACTTTCCGCCGCTCTGGACTCAGCAGACCTACTTCCTGCAGGCGACGGCACGCCGCATTGACTTCTGACAGGCTGAGGCCCGTCTCCTCTGCTAACAGTCGCTGTGGCCAAACGGCGGCTCCGTCTGCGGTCTTTTCGTTGAGGCTCTGAATCTTGAGGGCCACCAGGATGTCTTGCGGCTTCATGTCAGGCCCCTTCCCAAAGTGGGCAGCCTAGTGTCCGCCCGAGCCGGCTTGCTGTCAAGAAGAGTGTTCGCTGTTCGCGAACAGCGAACGTCCTTCCCAAGCGGCAACGCCTCCTTCAACATGGCTTCCGGGGTTTTGTGGACACCCCCCCGCGACCGGCGGCGGGCGGCGGGTGAGTTGGCGCATGCGGGGGAGAACGGCGAGAGCTCCCCTGCGGGTCGCTGCTAAACCTGATGGGTGCGAGGTTACTCAGAGGGCGGGTCGGCGGTGGCGGTCCGGCCCGGAGGCTCCGGGGTGGCGGGGACCGCGTGGGCGACGCGGTCGGCGTAGTCGAGGGCGCGGACCAGGTCGTCCTTGTCGTAGCCTCCGCGGAGCAGGATGGCACGATCGCTGCCGGGCGGGAAGATGGCGGCCAGGGGAGGACCGGACTGGCCGAGCTGGTGGTACAGCATGCCGCCGGCGGGCATGTCGCGGGTGGTGACGTCGCCCTCGAAGACCATCACGCCGCGCTGGTGGAGGGCCTCCGCGACGGCGGGCCGGTCGTAGACGGTCATCTGCACGATCTTGCACTCCGCGCACCAGTTGGCGGTGAACTTGACCAGGACGGTCTTGTCCCGCTGGCGGGCCTGCTTGATCTCGGCACGGTTGAAGGGGATCATCTTCAGCGGCGCGCCCTTGTCGCCGGTGAGGCTGTAGAACCAACGGGTCCAGGTGCCGGGGGGCGAGAGCATGAGCGTCCCGGCCGCGACAGCGAGGACGACCGCGGCGATGCGGGCGGCCCACTTCCGCCGGGGCGGGGTGGTGTACCCGACCCACTTGCCCCACATCCACAGGCACATGCCCAGCACCACGGCGAAGCCAAGCACCCACCCGACATTGGAGGTCGGGGCAAGGCTGCCGATCAGCCAGGCGGCGATCATCAGCAGGACGAATCCGACGAAGTCCTTGAACAGGCCGGTCCACGCCCCGGCGCGGGGGAGGCGCGAGACGATCTGGGGGAAGAAGGCGATCAGCGCGTGCGGCGCGGCCATGCCCAGGCCCATCGTCGCCAGCGCCACCGTGCCCACCCACAGCGGCTGGAACTGGGCCCAGGTGAACGCCGCCGCCAGGACGGCCCCGCTGCACGGGGTCGCCAGCACGGCCACCAGAAAGCCCATCCCGACCGCCCCGAGCACGCCGGCGCCCGCGCGGGCCTCGGCGACCCGCCCGGGGAGGGTCAGCTCGAACAGCCCGAACATATTGGCCGCCAGCGCCGTCAGCAGCAGCGCCAGGCCGGTGACGATCTCCGGGTGGCGGAACAGGTCGCCCCAGGTGAGGCTGTAGTCGAACACGGACTTCAGGCCGGCGTTGGCGGCGCCGATGGCGACGAAGAACAGGAACACGCCGAAGGCGAACGCCAGCCCCAGGCCGACGAAGCGCCGGCGGGACTGCCCGGCCTGGTTGAGCAGCGTCAGCAGCCGCAGCGGCAGGACGGGCAGGACGCAGGGCATGATGTTCAGCAGCAGCCCCGCCAGCCACGCCAGAGCCAGGCCGGTCAGCACGCCCTTCTCGGCGACGTCCGAGCCGCCGAAGACCTCGTACTGGATCGGCTCCAGCTCCGCCTTGTCGGGGGGCGCGGTCAGTGCGGCCTTCCACTGCTCGGCCGTCTTGGCGCGTGCCAGCCCGTCGCGGAGGTCGGCGGTCCAGTCGGGCGAATCGACGTCGGCGTCGCCCACGGTGATGGGCGCGGTGAGCTTCTCGTCGACGGCGATGCAGCTATCCTCGGTGCAAAGCTGTCCCTCGACGAGCAGGGGCAGGTCGTATCGGCCCGTGGGCAGGTTGGCCGGGACGGCGACGGGCACCCACACGGTGCCGGTGGTCTCGTAGACGTAGTTGATGTCCTGGGTCCCGTTGGGGAAGGCCGTCACGTGCCGGCGGGTGGGCGCGTACAGGGGCTCGCCGGGACGGAGCGCCGACGTCTCGGCCCGGACGGTGAGGTTGCGGGCGGTGCCGCCGGCGTAGGGACCGTACACATAGAACGACTCGGCGACGCCGATCCGCACGGCCACGTGGAGCGTGCCGCCGGGGGTGACCGTCGTCTTGGAGACGATCGTACGCAGGGCGAGGGGGTGCGAGTCCGCACCCGGCCCGCCCCCGAAATCGGCGAAGGGCGGCGGCGTCTGTGCGGGCGCTATGGCGACGGACAGGGCTATGCCCGCCAGGATTGCCACCGCCACCAGGATTCGCCGCATCCGCTCTCTCCGTCCCGCCGTTTCAGCGCTATAGGGCATTGTACGGGCCCGGATATCGAAGGTTCTCCAAACCCCGGATGAAAGATTCCGCCCGTTCGGGCCTTTCCCGGCGGACGGGAGCCAGGTCAAAGGATCAGCATGGCGTCGCCGTAGGAGTAGAAGCGGTAGCGGGCCCGGACGGCGTGGGCGTAGGCGTCGAGGATCGCCTTCACGCCGTCGGTCGAACCGGGCGAGCAGAAGGC
>DASRZG010000125.1:0-3179 GCA_035686585.1 Phycisphaerae bacterium | reverse complement strand
GTCTGGACGGGCCCGTCGGCCTCGGGCTGGCTGGCCAGGCCGGTAACGGTGTGAAGGCGGGGCTTTTGCCTCAGGCCCTCCAGCGAACCAAGATCACGGATCGCCGCAAAGAGCGGGTCGGTCGGCTGGGGGCCCTCGCGGGCGCAGAAGAAGTTGAACAGGCACACGCCGTCGGCGCCGGCGGCGAGGTGCCCCGCGGCGAACCCGCGGAGCATCTGCTCATCGAGCGGCAGGTTCCGCGCGGGCAGGTGCCGTCGGCGGTCGGCGGCGTAGTCGGTGGAGGCGTACAGGGCGACGCCGTCTCCCACGAGGCGGCGGTATTCGTCTACGGGCATGGTCCACGCCGTGGTGAAGAAGGCCCCGAAGGTGACGCCGTCCACCAGCCCTTCGCCCGCCCAGGCGCCCACGTCGAAACCGAGCTCCCTCGCCGCGGCGGGCGCCGCCGCCACCCGGGGGATCAGGGCGATCCGCTTGCCGGACCCGTCGATCAGCCGCCGCACCTCGCGGATGAAGTCCGTCATGATCTCGCAGTGCCTCTCAAACTCACTGCGGGGGAAGTAGCAGGGAAAACGCAGGAAATCGAGCTCCAGGACCTCCAGGTCGTATCCGGTGACGATCTCACCGATCAGCCCCAGGTAGTGTTCCCGTACGGCGGCGTGCTCGTAGTTGAGCCCCGCCCCCGCCCAGGTGCAGACGGGCGGGTTGCTCAGCCGCAGCTCGGGGTGGGCCATGTAGAAGCGGCCGAAGAGGTTGCTGCCCGGCCAGGGAACGTCGTGCACGTCGTTCATGCGGATGGTGACGCCGGGTGCGATGCCCCGCTTGCGGCACCGCGCCAGGGCGCAGGCGAGGTAGTCGCAGCCCTGGTCGGCCAGCCGCTTCATCTGCGAGACCCAGTGCCTCCGCCCGGGGACGTCGGCGTCGGGGACCGGGCCAAAGAACTCCCGGCTGTCCGGCGCGAACCCGTCCCAGAAGGTCTGCCAGACCTTGCTGGGGTAGTTCACCCGCTGGGCGTTGGGGTTGACGAGCATGACGTCGGCGCCGGCATCGGCGACCTCGTCCACCATCTGCTCCACGTGCCGGGCCTCCATGGGCTCGCGGGTGACGGCGAACAGGTTGGTGCAGTCCTGGTTGTACAGTACGCGATACGTAAGCTTGGGCATGGGCCGTGCTCCTTGTTGATCTCAAACCGCCGGGTGCCATGCTTCTCGCCGGGTGCCATGCTTCTCGCAGCGGAGCGGAGAAGCATGCTTCTGCAAGCAGAAGCATGGCACCCGGCATGGCACCCGGGATCATTCTTCTTGGTCCATGTTGTCTCGCCCGCCCGTCAGCCACTCCAGGTCGAACCGGGCAAGCGTGAGGTACCTGTTGTCGTACAGGTGCTCGACAAGGCCGCACTCGTAAAGGCACAGGACCGCCCCGTCCGCCGGCACCGCCAGGTCGCAATACCCGGACGGGCCTTCCTCGATCACCTTGGAGATCGCCCAGGTCCGGCACTCGTCATCGCTGAGCTTGACCGTGAGTCGCTTGCGGTCGTGGGCAACGTGTCCGCCCGGAGGAATCAGATCGTTCTCGAGGTTGTCCGGATTGGCGAAGAGGATGCGGCTGCGCTGCCCGTCGCCGGGCCAACTGTGCCGGATGAGCCCGGCCATGCAGACCGGTTCGAGCAGCGCTTCGTCGAATCGCGGCTCCGACCAGCCGGCGACGCCGTCGGGACTGACGGAGACCAGTCGCCGGCTGCGGGCGCTTTCGCTGCGCAGGTTGAACAGGACGCTCCCATCCGCCAGCTCGACCATCGCCGTTTCGCTGGGGTTGACGACAACGCCCTGGCCATGCCGGCAGACGATCTCGCCACGGCGCCAGGTCCGGCCGTGGTCGTCGCTGTAGACCAGCGAGACCGCCGACGGGCGGTGGCCACGCTTGCCGGGCCCGAACTCCGTGCCGGTCCCGTCGGACAGCCAGACCGGCACGATCAGCCGCCCGCTGCGCAGTTGCGTCCCGTGCCCGGGCCCGGTTGCGCAGACCTGCCACGGATACTCGCGGCGGAACTCCTCGAACACCCCCGTGATCTCGACGGGCGGCGAGAAGTTCACCCCGTCATCGTCGCTCCGCACGTAGAACGCGCGGGCGTAGTCGTGGCAGTAGAGGGCGTGCACCGCCCCGTCGGATTGGTCGCCGATCATCGCGAAGTTGCTGACCGGCCCGGGGCCGTACCGGTCGTGACCGACGACCAGACGGTGCGGCTGCCAGGTCTTCCCGCCGTCGGGGCTGCGGCGCAGCAAGATGTCGTTGTCGTCATAGTCGCCCCCTCCGCCCGGGCGGGCCTCGCACGTCGCCAGCACGACACCGCCGGTCGCCAGCAGGCCGGGGATGCGGTAGGTGTGATAGCCCTGCGTGCGGGCCTCGAACAGATGGGTCTTCGTGAGCATCTGATTCTCCCGGCTGGAGACTGTTTCCAGAGCGGTGGCACGGGCAACTTTCATCGTGCCGTCGGCGCCAAGGGTATGCCCTTCAGCTCTTCGAAGGCCGGCTCGATGTCCCGGTCGCGGTCCAATTGTGCCACCACGAGCATGGGGTCCAATCCCCCGGGAGTCACGCGCTTGTCCAGGCTCAACGCGGCGGCGGCGCCCGCGGCCTGCCCCGTGGCCATGCACGTCTGCTGAATCCGCAGGCTGGACTGCGCGACGTGCTCGGCCGAGATGCAGCGCCCCGCCACCAGCAGGTTGTCCACGCCTTCGGCCACGAGGCAGCCGTAACGGATGTCGAAGTGCTCCCCGACGATCAGCTTCGCGTGGCGGTTCTTGTACTCTTCGCTGCCACGGTCCACGGCCGGTGCGGTGTAGCTGTCCGCCGGCCAGATGTCGATATTCCACGAGCTGCGGGCGATCCCGTCGGCGTACTTGCGGAATCGGCGCGCGTCGTCGGCGGTGACGGCGGCGAGCCCACGGATCCGGCGGGAGGACCGCAGGCCGATCTGGTTCGACGTATCCAGCAGGTAGGCGCTGCCGAACCCGGGGACGTGCCGTCGAAGGAATCCGGCGGCCTGGCGGGCCTGCTCGCGGCCCTCGCGCTCGGCCCGGGTGAACTCGAACGGGTCAAGCGGGTCGACCTTGAGCACGCGACTGATGACCGAGAGCATCTCCCGGCGGCGCTGCGGCAGCAGCCAGCATTGGGCCCGGATG
>DASRZG010000124.1:0-5209 GCA_035686585.1 Phycisphaerae bacterium | reverse complement strand
CGCCCCGCGCGCACAGACAATCGCCCCCCAGCGGAAGCGGGGGGTTCGGACGTCGGTGGATCCACCTTGTCCTCCTTCCCGTACTTCTTTGCGATCCGCTTGAGAATGGGGTTGCGGAACTCGTACCACGTGCAGGCGGGGATGGTCTTGATCGCACCGTCGTCGACGTCCTCGTAGGCGAATACGGCCTTGCAGTGCTCCAGGCGGGCGGCGTCGATGGAGTGGTACTCCTCGAACGGCAGGATGGCGACGCGGAAGACGCGGGCCGAGCGGCGATGCCGGGCGGCGGTGGTGCGGACGTCCCGGCGGAGCCGCCGGAAGATGTCGCGGAACCACCCGGTGACCGTATGGCCCAGGAACCGCCCCACGCGAAGCCGCCGCAGCGCCCACGGCCCGAAGGACCAAAGCACCAGGCACTGCCCCCGCACCCGCTGGAAGAAGCGGTCGCGGTCGAGGCGGGAGAGCTTCGGCTCGATCTTCCGGGCGATCTCGGCGCCCTCGGCCGCCATCTGGCTGAACGGCCTCTTGAGATAGTGCTCCAGGCCGCGGTAGCACTTGCCGTCGGAGATCAGCAGGGTCATCGACTCGCAGTTGGGGTGCACCCCCGCCAGCAGCAGGACCTCCGAGCGGGTGCCCTTGCGGAAGAAGGACCGGGGCAGCCGCAGGCACCACGAAAGCCCGGCCGGGACGAACTCCACCCCCCCGCCGGGGACGGAATCCTTGACCATGTTCTCCACGTCCTCCAGCGTGGTGCGGACCTGGACGTCGAACTCGTCGCCGGACCAGTTTTCGGCCAGGGGGATGATTCCCAGGTCGGAGATCAGGTCGCGGTGGTCGTGGCAGTACTGGAGGAAGTCGGGCATGTGCCGGTCGTTGATGCCTCGGGCGGCGCAGGCGATGAAGGCGTGGCGGCGGCGGCTGAAGCGGTCGAGATTCTCCAGGGCCTTGACCTTCTTCTCGTAGGCGGGGCGGTTGTGGCGGAGCTGCTCGTAGATGTCGGCGCTGCGCCCGTCGAAGGCGAACCGCATCCGCACGCGGGCGTCGCAGAGGGTGCGGGCGTAGTCCTCGTCGGCGAGGCGCAGGCCGTTGGTGACCACGCGCGGGCGGATGCCGTGGCGCCGGCCGATGGCGATGATCTCCAGCAGGTCGTCGCGGACGGTGGGCTCCCCGCCGAACAGCTCGACCATGGGAATGGGGTCCATGCGCTCGATATGGGCGAAGAGCTTCTCGAAGTACGCCAGGGGCGGGTTGAAGTCGAACCCCATATCGCGGATGGTCGCGATGCAGATGGGGCAGTTCATGTTGCAGCGGTTGGTCACGTCCACGAAGACGAGGTTGGGATGGTGGTCGATCCGGCAGCGGTCGCAGTCCAGCTTGCAGGCCTGGACGTCGACGGGGACGTACCCCCACACGTCCCGCTTCAGTTGCCAGGTGGCGGCGTCGTTGCTGACCAGCGACTCGGTCAGCCCGCACTGGGGGCACTGCTTGCGGATCCACACTTGCCCCTGGCGGACGTGGAACTCGGCCGGGACGGCCTCCTTGCAGACGTTGCACATGCCGAGGTTTGCAGGCTCCATGGCGGCTTCGACTCCTTCCTGCCCGCGCGCCGGCACGCCCGAATGGACCGGAGCGGTCGATGTGAACATTCGCTGAATCGATCCTGCCGCGGTGTCCCCGCCAAACGGACCGGGGGGCCGGTTACGGCCCGATGCACGTGTGCGCAGGGCAGCCCTTGGCCGCCCTACCGGCGGAATCGTAGCGCCCCGCGGACGTGAAGGCAAGTGGTTTCGGAGAGAGGCGGGGATTGGGCGGGGTCCCTCGCGAAAGGCCCGGTACGTATGCTGCCGGGGGGGGTTGGAGAATAGGCGGATCGGCCGCCCGGTACGGCGGGCGGTCACTTCAGATCAGGAAGGGTCTCGTCTCAGCTTGGCGATTGGGAGAGGGCGCGATGGAGTGGGCACCAACTCGACGGCGGGGGCGTGGGCGGTTCATCCTGACGGCGGCGGTCCTCTTGGCCGGATCGGTCGGTCTGGGCCAGACGGCGCAGGTCGATCCGGCCCTCAAGCAGTTCATGGCCGCCAGAAACCTTTACGCCAACGGCCTGTTCGCCGAGGCGGCCGAGGAGTACGCCGCATTCCTCAAGGCGAACCCCAACCACGCCGAGGCCCGCCCGGGGCGCTTCGACATGGCGATGTGCCAGTATCAACTGGATCGGCATGGCGAGGCCCTGGCCGCCCTGGAAGAGGTGCTCAAGGACAAGGCATTCGGCCGCCGTGAGGACGCCCTGGCCGTGCAGGCGGACTGCCTGCTGGCGGTGGGCAAGCACGCCGAGGCGCTGGCCGCGTGCGAGCTGCTGCGGAAGGAGTTCCCCGCCGGCGCCCGCGCGGAGGCGGCCGCCATGGTCCGCCTCCAGGCGCTGTACCTGCTGGACCGCCCCGACGAGACGCTGCAGGCGTGCGGGGAGTTCCTCAAGGCGTATCCCCAGAGCCCCTCCGGAACGGGCGTTCGCTACTTTCTGGCCCTCAGCCAGCGGGCGACGAAGAAGTACGCCGGCGCCGCCACGACGCTGCAGCAGTTGGTCGCCGCCCACCCCAACTCCCCCTACAGCCTCGACGCGGGGATGCTGCTGGGGTTGTGCCTGGAGGAGGGCGGCAAGACCGCCGAGGCCGTCAAGCAGTTCCGCGCGCTGCTGAAGTCGATCCCGCCCGCGCGCGAGGACGAGGGGCGGTACCGCCTGGGCGTGGCCCTGTACAAGGCCGGCACCTACGCGGAGGCGGCCAAGGAGCTCCAGGAGGTGGTGACCAAACACGCCAAGGGCCGCTTCGCCGACCCGGCCCGGCTGCAACTGGGGCTGGCGCAACTGGCGGCGGGAGACGTCCCGGCCTCCCGCAAGACGCTGCTGGCGGTGGTCGCCTCCGACAAGAACCGGGCGGAGACGGCCCGGTACTGGCTGGCCCAGTGCGACCGGGCGGAGAAGAAATACGCCGCCGCCCAGGCCGCCCTGGAGCAGCTTGCCCAGGCGCGTCCGGCCCCGGCGAACCTGCCGGACATCCTGTACGACCTCCCCGGGTGCCTGCTGGCCCAGGACAAGCACACCGAGGCGGCCGCCGCCTTCGCGGACTTCCGCCAGCGCTTTCCGAAGGACCCGCGGGCGGGCGACGCGGTCTACCGCCAGGCGTTCTGCCTGCACAAGCTCGGACAGTACGCCGCCAGCGAGGGGCTGTGCCGGGAGGCGGCGTCTGCCCCGGACGTGGCCGCACAGGCGGCGGAGCTTTCGGCGGAGAACCTGTTCCTGCTGGGCAAGTATCCCGAGGCCGCCAAGGCCTATCAGGAGCTGGCCAAGACGGCCGGCGACGAGCGTCGGAAGCGGACCATCGCGCTGCGCCTGGGCCAGTGCGCGTTCCTCGGCGGCGACTACGCCGGGGCGATCGAGCGGCTCAAGCCGCTGGCGGACGACAAGGAGGTCCAGGCCGACAAGGACCTGCGCCAGGCGATCTTCGTGCTCGGCGACGCCCAGCTCCAGGCGGACCGGTTCGCCGACGCGGCCGGGACCCTCGCGCGGTACGTCCCGCTGGCCGGGGACGACAAGGCCGAGGCCGTCTTCAAGCTGGGCCTGGCGCAGCTTCGCAGCGGCAAGGATGCCGAGGCGGGCAAGACCTTCGGGTCGCTGCTGACGGGGACGACGGACTCGCCCTGGGTGACGCGGGCGGCATTTCAGTACGGCCAGCTCGCCTACCGCGCCGGCGAGGCGGACAAGGCGGCCGGCGCCCTGCAGAAGGTCCTCGCCGCCAAGCCGCCCGCCGACCTGGAGGCCGGGGCGACCTACTTCCTTGCCTGGATCGACTTCGACGCCGGGCGCTTTGAGCCGGCCGCCAAGCGATTCGCCGAGTTGGCCGCCCGGCACCCCAAGCACGCCTTCGCGGCCGAGTCGGTCTATCAGGAGGCCGTCTGTCTGTCCAGGTCGGGCAAGGCGGCCGAGTCCCTCGCGCGGGCCCAGGCGTATCTGAAGGCGGACCCCAAGGGCAAGTACGCCGCCGAGGCCCAGTTCCTCACCGGGCGCTGCCTGGCGAGCATGAACAAGCACGCCGAGGCGGCACAGGTCTTCTCGGCGGTGGCCGGCGTCGATGGTCCGCTGGCCGGCGCGGCGCTGTACGAGCTGGCCTGGGCGCACCAGAAGTCCGGAAAGCCCGCCGACGCGATCGCCGCCTACCGTGCCCTGATTGCCAAATACCCCACCAGCCCGCTGGCCGTTCCGGCCCAGGTGGAGCAGGCGGAGTTGCTGTACGCCGCCGGGGACTTTGCCGGCGCGGCCAAGCTCCTGGAGGCGGTCCTGGCCGCCAAGACCGTCGACCCCGCCAGCCGCCGCGACGCGCTGCATCGGCTGGGATGGTGCCGCGCCCGAATGGACGACCACGCCAAGGCGGCCGAGGCCTTCGGCGCCTTCCTCAAGGAGTTCCCCAAGGACGAGCGGGCGGCCGTGGCGACCTACCAGGCCGGATACGCCCTGGCCCTGGCCAAACAGTACGCCCAGGCCGAGTCGTCCTTCGCGGCCTTTCTGAAGGACCACGCCGGCCACGAGCTGGCTGACGAGGCCGTGATCAAGCTGGCCGAGGTGCAGGCCAGCGCCGGCGGGTATGACCGGTCGCGGCAGACGTACGAGGGGTACCTCCAGAAGGCGCCCAAGGGCAAGTACGCCTACCTGGCCGCGTGCGGGATCGGGTGGGCGCTGCAGAACACGGGCAAGCTCCCCGAGGCCCGGACGTGGTACGCGAAGGTCACGGCGACGCACAACGGCCCGACGGCGGCGCGGGCGCAGTTCCTGATCGGGGAGACGTGGCTGATGGAGAACAAGCCCCGCGAGGCGGTCAAGGCCTACCTGGCGGTGGAGGTGTACGCCTACCCGGACTGGGCGGCGCGGGCGCTGCTGGGGGCGGGCAGGGCGTTCGAGGCCGAGGGCGACCGGGACAACGCGCGGAAGCAGTACGCCCGCTGCGTTGCCAAGTACAAGGGCACCCCGGAGGCGACCCAGGCCGCCAAGACGCTGGAGGCGTGGGACAAGGAGAAGCGCTGATGGGGACGAACACAGGCTGCCAGCAGCGTACGGGTTTGGTGGGGCCTGGGTGCCACGGGCTGCTTGCAGCCCGTGTGGGCAGGGGGCGGGACCCTCAGCGGGAACCGGTCCCCCTCCTGCACAGGCTGCAAGCAGCCT
>DASRZG010000123.1:0-8287 GCA_035686585.1 Phycisphaerae bacterium | reverse complement strand
CCCTGCCCGCCCCCACCTGCTGCTCGGCGGCCATGACCACGTCGCAGAGCTTCTCGCCGGGGGTGTACCGGTGGTCGCCCATGGCGGCCGGCCCGCCCTCATCGCCCAGGTCGTTCCATCCCCATCGGCCGATCAGCAGCGGCCGGGCCGGGTAGCGGACGGACACCGACGCCCCGGTGACCACGCCGAACTGCTGGCGGTCGTCGCCGAGGCCCAGCGTGGCGGGGTGCGCCATGGGCTGGTAAGAGTGCAGCCAGCCGCCCACCGTGAACGTCTGAGAGTCGAACCGGATCCGCATGGCCGTGGGCGCAAGCACCTCGTTGATGCGGTTGGACGGGGCGGCCACGTCCGCCGGGACGGGCTCGGCCGGCTGGGTGGTCACGCCGAGGGCCTCCCGGGGCTCGTGGAGCGTGTGATCGCCGAAGACCGCCAGCGTCCCGCCGCCGCGGACGAACTCGTGTATCCGCTGGAGCTGCTCCGGCCGCCACTGGTCGTTGGGATACAGCAGGATCAGCAGGTCCGCGTCGGCGAGGGTGTAGGCCGACAGGTCCGGAGAGATCATGCACTCGGCCCCGAGGCTCTCGAGGTAGTCCCGGAGCAGGCCGTACATGCCCACCGACAGCCGGCCGTAGTCGCCGTGCCGCGGCCTGAGCCAGTTCAGAAAGCCCTTCTCGTACAGGACGACCTTCCTGCCCTCCATGGACCCTCCGCGGACGGACAGGACCGTCGCGGCCGGGATCGCCGCCGCCAACACCACGATCGGCGCCCACAGCCACACCGGGCGCCGCGCCGGTGCCTCGGACGGCAGCGGCCACCACCGCAGGACCGCGCCGATCACCGCCAACTGGATCACCCCCGCCAGCACCGGCAGGTTCCAGGGGTTCAGGGTGGCCAGGGCCGCCGCCCACGACCACCCGTCCTCGGAGCCGGCGGGGACGCCCTGCTCGTGGTCGGCCACCAGCGACAGGACCGTCAGGTAGACTAACTGCCCCGCCACCACCGCCCCGGCCGCCAGGGCCCCGCGGCCCCCGCGCGGCGGCCGGGAGGCGAGCACCCACCCGGCCAGGAAGGCCGCCGACAGCACCAGGAAGTCCAGCCCCGCCATGGTCGAACCGACCCACAGCGGCCTGCCCGTCGCCCACCCGGCCAGGCCCCCCAGCGCCCGGCCGAGGGAATCGGCGCCGAGCCAGACGGCCGGGATGGACGTCCGCGCCAGACACCAGATCGCCAGCACGGCCACGGCCGCGGCCGCGATGGCCGTGGCGCGGCGCTCGGCGCCCTCGCGTCCGACGCAAAGCGCCGCCAGGATCAGGCAGGCCGCCAGCACGTTGATCGGCGGCTGGAGCGAGGCGACCATCGCCACCGCCGCCAGGGCCGCCGCGAGCAATGCGGCCGCGTGAAGCTCACGCCGCCGCCCCGGCCAATCGGCCAGCGCCGCCGCCGCCAGCGCCGCCAGAACCAGTCCGCGGCGAAGCGGGTGGGCCAGCAGGCCGGTAGCCCCGGCCGCCAGCAGCGCCGCCGCCAGGGCGGACAGGATGCTCACCACGACAGGCCAACGGATGGGGGCCGACGCCGCACCAGACGCCCGGGACTCATCGGCTGTGTCGACCATGGCGGTATCGTATCACCACTCCGCCAATTCACAAAGCCCGCTGCGCGGGCCTTCGCCCCACATACAGGGGACGGAACCTGGAGGTCCCCTCGGGTGCCCCGGACAAGCCTGCCCGTTGGGGGCGTTGTCTGCCCCCAACGGGCAGGCTTGTCCGGCGTCCCCCGTACCGGAACGGCGCCGGACAAGCTCCGTCCCGATCAACAGCATCGGGACTCCGCTTGTCCGGGGCACCCCCCTTCCCGAATGTAGCCGCGCAGAAACCGGGGAACGACCGATCCACAAATCCCGGCGGGCCTTTTTCGGTCCGGCCGGGTTCAACCACTGACAGTGAACTGCCCCGATCCTGAGGAAAGGAAATACGGATGAGGACGCTCCTTGCCCTTCTTGCGACGCTGCTGGCGATCACGTGCTGCGCTTGGGCCGAGACGGTCCGGCTGAAGGCGACGGCGGACGTCTGGCTGTCCGACGCCACGGACGAGGAACGCGACAGCAGCAGCGGGCAGGCCGAACGGTTTAAGATCAAGTCGATCCAGGAGATGGCGGCCATCCGGTTCGACGCGGGGCCCGCCGCCGGCCGGAAGGTGCTCTCGGGAAAGCTCCTGCTCCATCCCGCCGGCGAGCACATGCTCCGGTATATCCGCGTGTCCACCGTCAACGGCAACTGGACGGAGGGCGCGGGCAAGACGGACTACGGCCCCGGAAACGGCGCCACCTTCAATCACGCCGACTTCGCCTCCAAGCGCCCCTGGGCGTGGGAAGGCTCCCAGTTCTGCGACGTGATCGTGGGCTCCGGCAACACGCTGACCTGCTGGGCCGAGGCGGCCAAGACGCCCGAGGGCTGGCTGTCGGTGAAGGTCGATCCCGCCCTGATCTATGCCCTGACCGCCGGCGACACCGACGGGCTGGCCGTCATGGACGGCGGGACGACCGCCCTGTTCAACAACTTCGTCCATTCGGTCCAGTCCGGCCAGTTCGCCCCCTACCTGGAGGTGGAGCTGGGCGAGAAGCTGACCAAGGCGCCCGCCAAGCCGCGCGTGAAGGCCACACCCGCGCCTAAGCAGGCCCACCTGGGCACCGGCGCGGTGGAGCTGGCCATCGAGCCCGACCCGGAGGCGATCTGCTGGCGAATCCAGGTCAACGGCAAGCCCGTCGAGCGGTGGCAGGTCAGCCACCCGGCTGCCTCGGGCGTCACCCGGTTCGTGCTGGAAGAGCTGCCCCCCGCCGCCGCCTGCCGCATCCAGGTGACGGCCGTGGCCGCCGGCGGCAAGGCCTCCGAGCCGGCGGAGGTCGCCGTGACCTCCTCCCCGTCGCTGGACCAGCGGCTGAAGCTGGCGGCGTTCCGCCAGCCCGCCGGCGGCGCCGCCCCGCCGAGCGAGCCCGGCAAGATCCGCGTCTGGGCCCTGCCCCCGCTGGTGAAGATCGATCCCGTCCGGTCCGGGACGATGTTCGACGATCTCGGCGCCGGCGGCGACCCCACCCGCGCCAACGCCGTCTGGGACGGCAAGCAGATCCGCCTCCACGGCTGCCGGGGCGAGTACGTCTCCTTCCAACTGTGCCTGGAGAACCTCGGCAACGGCCCGCTGGCCGGCGTGAAGATCGTCCCCGGCGTCCTGACCGGCCAAGCCGGCACGAAGATCGGCGGCGGCGAGATCGAGCTGTACAGCAACTGGTACGCCCGCAACCGCGACAACAAGTGGCAGCCCGCCTACTGCGTGCCGCTGGCGCACGGCAAGGCGCTGCAGATCCCCGACCCCCAGCGGAACCTCCCCGGCCAGCGGAACCAGACCGTGGTGGTCGACGTGTACGTGCCCAAGGACGCCAAGGCCGGCGCCGCGTCCGGGACGATCACCGTCTCGGCCGACGGGGCCAAGGACATCGTCCTGCCGGTCGAGTTGACCGTCTACGACTTCGTGCTGCCCGACCGCCTGAGCTTCTGGCCGGAGCTGAACGCCTACAACATCCCCCGGGACACGCACGACTACTACCGCCTGGCCCACCAGCACCGCTGCGTGATGAACTGCTGGGTCATCCGCCCGCAGGTCCGCGGGTCGGGCAAGGACATCCAGGTGGACTGGACCAGCTATGACCGGCTGGCCGGCCCGCTGCTTTCGGGCGAGGCCTTTAAGAACAACCGCCGCGCCGGGGTGCCCGTGGAGTGCATGTACCTGCCCTTCGAGGACAGTTGGCCCACCCCGCTGAGCAAGCAGAATTACAACTACCAGGGCCACTGGCCCGGCCGGGGCGAGTCGAACGACCACATCACCAAGCACTTCATGACCGCCCCGTACATCGGCGACGGCCTCAGCCAGTCCTACAAGGACGCCTTCGGCGCCGTCCAGAAGCAGTTCGTGGAGCACTTCAAGGCCAAGGGCTACAACCGCACGGAGATGCAATGCTTCTACGGCGGCAAGAACACCCACCGCACCCAGTACGGCGTGAACATGTGGTGGACCACGGATGAGCCGTACCACTGGGACGACTGGCTGGCTCTGCAGTTCTTCGACCGCCTGTGGACCGACGGTCGCAAGAAGCTCGGCGTCGGCGCCGACCGCTGGGCGGCGCGGGCGGACATCTCCCGCCCGCAGTGGCAGGGCAAGGTGCTGGACGGGATCGTGGACACGGTCTACTTCGGCACGGGCGCGTTCAACTCCCCCAGCATGTGCCGGCGGTGCCGGATGCTGGAGCGGGACACGGGCCTGAAGGTGATGACCTACGGCGGCGCCAACCTCGACAACGCCTCCAACACCCAGTCGGTGGTGTGGTGCCTGAACGCCTGGATCAACCGGGCCAACGGCGTGCTGCCGTGGCAGACGCTCGCCCGCGACGAAGCCGCCCTGGACACCAACGACCGCGCCACCAGCGGCAACGCCCTGCTGGTCCCCGCGGGCCGGCTGGGGCTGCCCGTGGTGGGCGACATGCGGCTCAAGGCCCTGCGCGAAGGCCAGCAGATCTGCGAGTACATGGCCATTCTGGCCGAGCGGGCCGACCTGACCCGCGAGCAGATCAAGGCGATGGTCCTCGGAGCCATTCGCATCGAGGCGGGCACAGCGGCCGGGGCCGGCGCCGACAACGCCGACGCCCTCCGCTTCGGCACCCTCAAGGCCTGGCAGATCGCCGAGCTCCGCCGGACCCTCGCCGAGCTGATCGTGGCGGCGGCGGCGAAAGCAGACTGAACCACAAAGGGCACGAAGAACACGAAGACTGGAAGAAGCAGAAGAGACAACGGAAAATATCGAATAGCGAATATCGAATCATGAATGTCGAAGTGGGCAGGCCGCGCTGATTGGTGTTACTTCGACATTCGATATTCAGGATTCATCATTCGACATTCCCTGCTGCTGCTTCTTCTATACTTTGTGTTCTTTGTGCCCTTTGTGGTTCAATCTCTCGGGATTGGAAGGAGCCAACGTGATCGAGCGGAGAGAGATCGAGCTGCCGGATTTCGGGGCGCCGGAGCAGATGCCCACCCTGCCGGCGGCGGAGTATGAGGCGCGGCTGGCGGCGGCGGTGGAGCGGATGGCGGAGGCCGGGCTGGACGTGCTGGCCGTCTACGGCGACCGGGAGCACGCGGCCAACCTGGCATTCCTGACCGGCTTCGACCCGCGGTTCGAGGAGGCCCTGCTGCTGCTGGACCGGCGGGGAAACCGCCTGCTGCTGGTCGGCAACGAGTGCCGGGGATACGTGGGCGAGGACGGGCCCGAGCTCTCCGTCGAGCTGTTCCAGGAATTCAGCCTGATGGGCCAGCCCCGCGGCGATTCCAGGCCGCTGCGGACGATCTTCGCCGACTTCGGGATCACCGCCGGCGCGAAGGTGGGCACGGCGGGGTGGAAGTACTACGGCGAGGGCCTGATCGAAGGCGGACCGGCGGCCATCGAGATCCCCTGCTACGTCGTCGACCTGCTGCGGGACATGACCGGCGGGCAGGGCCGCGTGCGGAACGCGGGCGAGATCTTCATGCACCCCGGGCGCGGCCTGCGGATCGTCAACTCCGCCGCACAGATCGCCCGGTTCGAGTTCGCGGCCGTGACCGTCTCCCAAGGCGTCCGCGCGGCGATCGAGCACCTCACCGAGGGCATCAGCGAGCGGGAGCTGGCCCGGCATCTCTACGACGCCGGCCTGCCGCACTCCTGCCACGCGATGGTCAGCGTGGGCGAGAAGGTCCGCCGGGGGCTGTCCAGCGCGTCCGACCGCCTCGCCTACCTGGGCGACCCGTTCACCGTGGCCTTCGGGCTGTGGGGCGCCCTCACCTGCCGGGCCGGGGCCGTCGCCGCCGGGCCGGAGGACCTGCCCGAAGAGTCAGCCGGGTTCTTCGAGGAGCTCTGCGCCAACTACTTCCAGGTCGTCGCCCGCTGGTACGAGACCGTCCGCGTGGCCGCCACGGGCGGGCAGGTCTTCGACGCGGTCAACGCCGCCCGCGACCGGGCGCTGTTCGACTTTGCCGTCAACCCCGGCCACTGCATCCACCTGGACGAGTGGGTCCACTCCCCGTTCTTCGCCGGCAGCGGGATTCCCCTGGCCTCCGGCATGGCGCTGCAGATGGACATCATCCCCGTCTCGAAGGGGCCGTTCTGGTACGTCAACGCCGAGGACGGCATCGCCCTGGCCGACGAGGGCCTCCGCGGCGAGATCGTCCGGAATTACCCGGACTGCTGGGGCCGGATCGCCGCCCGGCAGGCGTTCATGCGGGAGGTGCTGGGCATCGGGATCGACGACAGCGTCCTGCCCCTGTCCAACGCCCCGGCCGTGCTGAGCCCCTATGCCCTCCGGCCCGAGCAGGTGCTGGTCCAGGCCCGGTGAACCCCCAAAAAGCAAGGCTCCCCGGGATCGGGGAGCCCTTGCCGCAATCTATGTATTCCGCGCCCGTGGGGCGGCTGAAGCAATCGCGCGTTCGACGGTTTCCTATCGCCTGCGGCGGAAGGCCAGGATCAGCCCGCCGGCGGCCAGCAGGGCCAGCGAGGCGGGCTCGGGGACCGGCACCACCGCCTCGGTGACGGCCGTGCCACTGTCGATCACGTATGCCTCGCCGACGGTGGGGGCGTTCTCGCTAACCAGGTACAGCACGACCGTGTTGCCTCCGGGCAGCACGTGGGCGCCCAGCACCGACGGGTAGTTGAACGAGACCGTCGGGGCGGGGATGTCCGCGTCGTAGGTCATCGAGGAGTTGAACGGCACGGCGCCGCCGGCGACGAAGTCGCTCGGAACCGCCCCGGTCAGGTACCCCTGGTCCTGGAGACTCCAGAAGGGGCTGACCGCCATGACCTCCAGCACCGACGGGCCGGTGTTGATGGCCTGGTAGAGGTACAGGTAGCCGCTGCTGTCGGCCAGCTCGTAGGCCTGGCTGACCACCTGCCCGGTGAAGGTGTTCTTGTAGTTGTAGCCGCTCACCACGGTATCCAGCGCCGGGTTGGCGCCCACCAGGTCCACCAGGGCGGCGGGGGTGAGGACCTTGACGATCGGAACTGCCTGAGCCACCGAAGCCGAGCCGATGACCAAAACCCCGACAACCAGCAAAACGGTGCGCGCGATTGCTTGCTTAGACATCGAAAGCCCTTCCTTTCTTCTGTTCCGCACTGCGTACACGCGGCCGGACACGGGCGCCGACCCTTGGGCAAGGCCGGCGCGAACGGCCCACGACTGCGGCTGGGGCGATCCCTTTCGAGAGGTCACCCGGTGGCGCCTCGTGCCGGGTCGCCGTGCGACCCGAGCGGACGCGGCATCTCTCTCCAGACTGACATGTGCTTCGAGCGTCCATGCCATCACGCCGCCGAAGACGGAACCAAGCCCGCCAACGGCGACCAGGGTCGGGATCCCGCTCCAACGCGATCCACTCCAAACTGGCCCTGGCGCTGTCCCGGCCCGCGGACATGCTCAAGTAGGCTCAATACTCCGCATGCACTGAATCGGCGAACCGAGATGGCCTGGAAGAGCCGGACGAGGCGGGAAGGGCAAATTGCCCTCTCGACAGACACCCTCGCTTGTACGGACACCTCCTAGACTCTCAACGCAACCTCCATGATATCGCAAATATCGGATACGTCAACGGCAAATCCAACGGAAATCCAATATCACAGGCCGGATAAACAAAAAGGGGCGGCCGGTCAGGGCCGCCCCTTTTCTGGCGTCATTCCCCGCGCGCAATCAATCGATCGCCGGGCAGGTCGTTCCGTCGGCCTGGCAGACGGTCGGCTCGACCGGGCACCGCGTCGGCGTCTGGGGGCACTTGGTGAACGCGCCAGGGCAGGATGTGTCAGCGACGACGCACTTCGTAAGCTGCGCTGGGCACTCAGTTTGCACCGGCGGGCAGGCGGTAAGTTTCTCCGGGCAGCGCGTGGGGTACTCCGGGCACTTGGTCAACTCCGGCGGGCAGCGGGTAGGCTCTGCCGGACACTGGGTCAGCGCGAGCGGACACTGAGTCGTCGCCGTGTCCGCCGAACAGAGAGTCGGCCGGGCCGGACACTTCGTCGCCACCGGCGGGCAGGTCGTCGGTTGCTCCGGGCAGCGCGTGGGGTAGGTGATGCACTCGGTCAACGTGGCCGGGCATGAGGTCAGCTTGGGCGGACACACCGTCGGCGAGACGGGACATCGTGTCTGCAACGGTGGGCAATGCGTGTTGATCACCGGGCACTTCGTCCGGAGGGACGGACACACCGTTTCGGCGAGGTCCGGCCCGCACTG
>DASRZG010000122.1:0-8010 GCA_035686585.1 Phycisphaerae bacterium | reverse complement strand
GCGGACCAGCAGGTCGTTCATGACCGCCATGGCGCCTTCGGCCGTCTGCAGCATGGAGATCGCGTCCGCGGCGTTTCGCGAGCCCTGGCGCATCACCGCCATGTCGGCGCGGACCAGCTCCCGGACGGCCAGGCCGGCGGCATCGTCCTTCGAGCTGTTGATCCGGAGGCCCGACGAGAGCCTCTGGACCGAGCGGGCAAGAGCGTCGTAGCTTTTGCCCAGGTGCCTGGCGGCACCCTCAGCCATCAGGTTGTTCTTGATTGCAAGAGCCATAGGACATCTCCCTTAGTGCCTGCGTCCCGTTGCGAACCCGCCCGGGCCCACGCGCGCGACACTCACTTTTTCTGCCAGCTCTTTCCCTGACCTTATGGGATCAACGGGCAAAGGGCCACGCGCCCTAAGCCTCTGGTCGCATTATCGAAGGCAGTCTGGATAACTTGAGAGGGATGGCTAAAAAAACCGGCCTGCTCCGTTCGTGCCGGACAGGCGGGGACGGCCGATCCCCGACCGGGCCGACCCGAACGTTTCCCCCACCAAGCCAGGAACGTCCAACACGACGTCCCGATTCCGAATCTGCTTAAGTCTTTTCATAGCCGTCTATTCCACGATCGCCTCAGATTGGGAAACGCCCGGCTCGGACGGCGGGGCGCGACGTTGGCAATGCGGCGCCGGACGCGTCACGCTGTGATGCCCCAGGAAAGGCAGGCAATCCCCTTAGATTCCTTCGGTTGCCGGGGTCCAGAAGGGGGGAATATCCCCCACTTTGGCCATCCAGGGCAGGGGACGATCAGCCGGGCAAAAAAGCCATGCCGTCGGGTATCCCCTTCCGGCCGCAACGAGTAGAATCTCCCCGGACATCTCCGGTCGACGGAGACCTCTCCGTCGACATTCGGGAGCACCTCCATGGCCGACGAATCGAGCGAGACGACCCGGCGGGTCCGAAGCCAGTACGAAGACCTTCCTTATCCCCCGCGGGACCCCGAGGAGGAGCGGTCCCGGCTGTTGGTGACCGATCTGGACCACCTGAGCCTGATCAATCACTACTGCTATCGAGGCCGGCGGGACTTCCGGCAGGGCTTTCGGGTCCTGGTCGCCGGCGGCGGCACGGGCGACGCCCTGATCTACCTCGCCGAGCAGCTCAAGGACACGGACGCCCGGATCACCTACGTGGACCTGAGCGAGCAGTCGATGGGCATCGCCCGGCGGCGGGCGGAGATTCGCGGTCTGGCCGGAATCGAGTGGATACGGGGGTCGCTGCTGGATCTGCCGGAAATGGCCCCCGAGCCGTTCGACTACATCAACTGCGGTGGGGTGCTGCACCACCTGGCCGACCCGGAGGCCGGCCTGCGCGCCCTGGCGGACGTGATGAAAGACGACGGGGCGATGTGCCTGATGGTGTACGCCCCCTACGGCCGGACGGGCGTGTACCAGATGCAGGAGCTGATGCGGATCGTCAACCGGGGCTTGGACGACCCCGGCCGGAGGCTGGCCAACGCCCGGGCAATCCTGTCGGCCTTACCCGAGACCAACTGGTTCAAACGCGGCGAGCACCTCATTCGCGACCACGTCACCATGGGCGACGCGGGCATCTATGACATGTTCCTGCACTCGACGGACCGGGCGTACTCGATCCCGCAGCTCCACGAGTTCCTTGCCTCCGCGGGCCTGCGCCTGGTCACCTTCCGGCGACGGGAGCGCGCCATCCTCACCCCGGGGGTGGCCTACAAGGTCAAGCCCCTCACCGACATGCTGGCGGACATGCCTCCCCCCTGCCGGCAGGGCGCCCTGGAGCTGTTCAGCGGGGCGATCATCAAGCATACCTTCTTCGCCGCCCGGTCTTCCGACACGGTCGCCCGGCCTGACGACGCGGAGAACGTGCCGGCATTCCACCTGATCCCGGATTTCGGGGCCATGCTGGCCCGCGAGCTTGCCGGCAAACCCGGCCGGTCGAGCATCACCGCCAACCTGCCCAAGGGCATGCAGGTGACGATTCCAGTCGGCCCGTACACGGCGGGGTTCGCCCGACACATCGATGGGATCCGGACGATCAGGGAGATCGCCGAGCGGATCCGCGGCGAGGACCCCTCGGACCCGGACGCGGCGGAGGTGGCGGCGGCGTTTCCGGCCTTTTTCGAGCCGCTGAACCTCTGGGACCTGCTGCTGCTGCGGCACCGCCTGGCCCACCCGCCGACGCCGATCGACCAGATCGCCTGAGATGGATTCATCTTCGAGGCGCGTCCGGAGGAGGGATGGGCAACAAGTCGTTGCGATGGCGGGGGCTACAGGCCGCGGGAGAGGATGGCGTCGGCGGCGCGCTGTGCGGCTTCGGGTGTGTCCAACTGGGAGGATTCCAGGAGCTTGCGTGCCTCGGCGACGGCCGCGGCGTCGACGGCGTCGAAGGCGGCAGCCTTGTCGGCGTAAGCCCGGTGGACAGGATCGAACTCGATCGCCTCCGCCGGTTTGGCGGCGCCCGCGGGCGGGGCCTTGAGGTACTTGCCCATCCCGCTTGCCGGATCGTTCAGGCCGGCGCCTTGTGTCCCATCAATTCGCACGCTGTCATCTCCCGACCCGGTCGTCTCGGGTCACCCTTATTCTCGCCGGCAGCCCGACGAACTTAAGCGGTTTCCGCCACGTTTTGAACTTTTCTCGATTCCGCCCTGATTTCTGCTAAAGTTTCCGGATGGACTTTGGCGAAGGCGTCGGCCGGGTGGTCGGCGAGGACGGAGGACGTGCCGCCCTGGCCGGCGGGGGACGGTTCGGGGTAGTCAGCGACCGTGCCACTTCCCAGGCGATGAACTTCTGGAACGCCCTGGGGCTGAAGGAGGCCAGGTCCGACTCGACCGTGTCGGCCCCCTCGTGCATCACGTCGCGGTAGAAGTGGCGGATGCGGCCGGCGGTAGCCTGCTCGGTGGCCTCCCAGACGTGGTCGACGCCCCACAGCAGCCGGCCCCGGCGGAGGTCCAGCAGCCTCAGGTACAGCCCCATGTGCATCCGGGGATAGGCGCGGAACTGGGTCATCGACCCGACCAGCAGGGCGTTGCAGCCGAGGGCCTTTCGCAAGGCGGACAGGTCCCGCAGCGTCAGGCCGCCGGGGCGGTTGACGTCCACCCCGGCCAGCGCGGGGTGGTCGGGCGGGACCACGTCCACGTGGAAGAGGCTGGTGGCCTGGATCGCGCGGTACAGGGCCTCGGTGGTCTCGGCGGCGACGGGGCGATCCAGCAGGGGGGCGTCCAGGCCGACGAACACCACGCGCCCCAGGTCCATCGCCCGCACGTCGCCGCGGAGGAAATAGCCGATCGGCAGCGACTCGGCGGGCCCGCATCCCGCCGCCGCCAGCACGACCGCCGACAGGGCCGCCAGGACCGCCATCCGGTCAGGCACCGGTTTTCTCCGTCGATCCGTCGGCCTTGGCCGAATCCGAGGCCGCGGGGGCGGCGGGCAGTGCGGGCGCCGGAGACTCCTCCGTCCCGCCCAGCAGCATGATGACCTTGCTGAGGGCCTCCAGCTGGGCCTTCTGCGCCTGGCGCATCTCCTCGCGGTAGCCCAGGACGCTCGCCTTCCACCGCTCCAGCTCCGCCCCCATCTCCACCAGCAGGGTGTTGGCGTCGGACAGTTCCTTGTTCGCCTGGGCCTGTTCGGCCTGGAGGTTGGCGACCTGGGCGCGGAACTGCTTGTTCTCGCCCTCCAGGGTGCGGAAGGCGTCCTGCATCCGCGAGAGCCGGTCGACGGCCTCGGCGTATTTCTCCGACCACATCAACGCGCGGTCCACCGTGCTGTCGGCGGCCCGGTCGGCTCCGTCGTCGGTGTAGTTGACGGCTGTGTCGGCCAAGTGGCCCGCCGCCGGCGCCGCCGGCGGGTTGGGCGAGACGGCGGCCACGGCCGTTCCGGTCAGGCTTCCGCACCCGGAGGCCATCGCCGCCACCGCCGCCGCCGCCACGATCCACAGGATGCTGCGCATGGGTTCTCTCCTTCATTCCGCCTCCGGCCCGGTCGGGCCGGAGGGCTGAGGCGCCGCCGCCGGCGCCGGGACATAGTCGCATTGGACATGCGTGGTCCTTCCGCAGGAGCAGGTCACCTCGATCACGACGCCGTCGGGGTGCTCCTGCACGATCCGGGCCTTCGGCTGGGCCGCCGAGCCCGGGGTTCCGGGGGCGGGTGCCGCCGCGGCGCCGTCCAGCCGGCGGGAACCCGCCAGCGTGAAGGTGCCCTTCTTCAGCAACGCGCTGTGCTGTGCCATCGATCCCTTTCCTTTCCTCGGCCTTCAGGCCAGGTAGTTCACGTGGCCTTCGCCGCCCTCTTCCTCCGGGACGTCCGGGACGTCCGGGGCGTCCGGGGCGTCCGGAGAGTCCTCGCCGACGGGGTCGAGCGGCTCGGGTTCGACCGCGGCCGGCTCGTCCGGGCGCCGCCGGCTTCGCCGGGGACGCCTGTTTCGCTCCCCGTTCCTGCGCTTGCGGTCGTTGGCCGGGATGGACCCGCCCACCTGGTAGGCCTTGCCCAACCGCCTGACCGGATCATTGGATGGGCTCATGGTCGCTCCTGCAGCTTCATGGACAACCGGAGGATCGCGCTGGCGTGCAACTGGCTGACGCGCGACTCGGTGACCTTCAGGACTTCGGCCGTCTCTTTCATGTTCAAGTCCCGCTCGTAGTACAGCAGGATGACCAAGCGTTCCTTCTCGGGCAGTTCGGTGATGGCGCGGGCGAGTTGAACCCGCAGTTCCGCCCGTTCGGCCTGGGTCGGGGGGGAGGCTTGCTCGTCGGAGGCGATGAAGTCTCCCATCGCCGATTCCTGCCCGGTCAGGCCGTGGATGGACAGGAAATGCTGGTTGCGGGATTCCTCCAGCGTCCGGTACAGCTCCAGGACGGTCATGCCGACCGCCTCGGCGAGCTCCTCGTTGGCGGGCGCCCGCCCGAGCCGCCCGGCCAACTGCTCGTAGGCGGCGCGGATCTGCCGGAGTTTGCCGTGAACGGCCGAGGGCACGAAGGACCTCCGGCGGAGCTCGTCGATCACCGCGCCGCGGACGCGGATGTAGGCGTAGGTCTTGAACTCCGCCTTGCGCGAGGGGTCGTACTCGCGGGCGGCCTTGATCAGCCCGATGGTCCCCGCCGAGATCAGGTCCTCGATGTCGGCAGGCTGATGGATGTTCTCCGCCACGCGTGTGACCACGTGCCGGACCAGGGGCAGGTAGTCGAGGATGAGCTTCTCCTCGAACGTCTCCCGCGCCTGGTCGGCGTAGGCCTTTCGGGCCCGGGCCCGCAGCGTTTCGGCCGGCGGGGGCGGGGCCTGGTCAGGTTGGGCGTTCACGTCGGGCATTTCTGTCGGGTGGAGGCGGCATGGACCGGACGATGGCGGCGGCGGCGACGGCGGTGACGATCCGCCCGGCAACGGTGACCAGGACGTAGGCGATTACCCCGCCCGCCGCCGCCCGCACCGCGCAGGTAAAGGCCGGGCACCCGCTGCACCAGCCCACCGCCGCCATCACCAGCAGCGTCACCACCGAGATGGTCACGGCCACTCTTCGCACCCTGTTCTCCGTGCGGCCGGCTCACGCGCCCGGCCGGTTATCCGAAAGGTCCGCCCGCCATCGCCGGTGCCTCGGCGGGCAGGGAGATCGTCGCGACGGGCTCGACGTCGGTCCCGGCGGCGATCTCGTCGTAGCCCACGATGGGCAGGTCCGGCACGTGCCGGGCGAGCAGGTTGTCCAGGTGGTACCGGATGCGGTAGTCGCACAGCAGCACCGCCTTGTCGTGGCCCAGCTCCATCGCCTTCTGCCAAGCCTGGGCGATCTGCCGGGCCAGCTCCATCGCCCGGTCGGGCGCCAGGGCCAACCCGTCGGCGCCCTCGGCGGCGACGCTGCCGCGGAGCTCGTGCTCCAGGGCCGGATCGAGCGTGATGGCGCGGACCCGTCCGGCCGGGTCCTTGTGCCGGTCCGTGATCGTCCGCACCAGCGCCTTGCGCGCCATCTCGCCCAGCACGGCCGGGTCCTTGGTCCGCTCGACGTTGTCGCCGACCACCTCGATGATCCGGGCGAGCTCGCGGATGGGGATCTGGTCCTTCAGCAGCGTCTGGAGCACCCGGTGCAGCAGGGCCACGGGGACGGTCTCGCCGATCACGCCGTTGATCAGCGCGGGCTGGCGCTCCCGGAGGCGGTCGACCAGGTCCTTGACGTCATCGCGGCTGAGCAGCTCGTGGGCGTGCTTGCGGAGCGTCTCGGACAGGTGCGTCACCAGCACCGACTCGGGGTCGACCACGGTATAGCCGTTGATCTCGGCGTCGGCCTTGACGTCGGGGTTGATCCACAGCGCCGGCAGGTGGAAGACCGGCTCGGTGGTCTCGATGCCGGGGACCGGCCGGGCCGCCGTGCCGGGGTCCATCGCCAGCAGCCGGTCCGGGTCGATCCGGCCCGTGGCCACGACGTGGTTGTCCAGGCGGATTTCGTAGGTGGTGGCGTCCAGGGCGACGTTGTCGCGGAGGCGGATCAGCGGCAGAATGATGCCGAATTCCTGCGCGAACCGCTTTCGCAGCGGCGTGATCCGATGGGAGACGCTGCTGTTGCGGCGCGGGTCCACGATCCGGATCAGCCGGGGGCCCACCTGGATCGACACCTTGTCGATCGCCAGCAGCTCCTCGACGGACACCTCGTCGGTCGCGGGGCCGGCGGGCTTGGCGCCGGCGGCGTCGATTTCCTTCTCATACCGCCTTAGGCGGGTCGCCAGCACCGCCGTGCCGATCGACAGGCCGATAAACGGCAGCTTGGGGAATCCGGGCACCATGATCATCCCCGCCAGCAGGAACGAGGCGATCCACAGCGGCCGGCTGCGGGCCAGAAGCTGCCGCGCCAGGTCGGAGGTGACCGACCGCTTGGTGGAGGTCTTGGAGATCAGGAAGCCCGAGCTGCTGGAGATGATGACGGCGGGGATCTGGGTGACCAGACCGTCGCCGATGGCGAGGATGGCATAGGTGCGGACCGACTCGCCGGCGGTCATGCCGCGGGTCATGCCAACGATGATCCCGCCGATCAGATTGATGCCGGTGATGATCAGCCCGGCAATGGCGTCGCCGCGGATGAACTTGCTGGCGCCGTCCATGGCGCCGTAGAACTCGCTTTCCCGGACGATCTTCTGGCGGCGCTGGCGGGCCTCCTGCTCGCCGATCAGCCCGGCGTTGAGGTCGGCGTCGATGCTCATCTGCTTGCCGGGCATGGCGTCGAGGTTGAACCGCGCGGCCACCTCGCTGATCCGCTCGGCGCCCTTGGTGATCACCACGAACTGGATGACCACCAGGATCAGGAACACCACCAGGCCGATGACGAAGTTGCCGGCGACGACGAAGTTGCCGAAGGTGTTGATCAGATCACCCGCGTCGCCCTGGGACAGGATCAGCCGGGTGGATGCGACGTTCAGCGAAAGCCGGAACAGCGTGATCGACAGCAGCAGCGAGGGGAAGGTGGACAGATCGATGGCCTCGCGGGTGCTCAGGACGATGATCATCGTCGCCAGCGCCGCGGCCACCGAGCCCGACAGCAGCACGTCCAGCACGAACGTCGGCAGGGGGATCAGCAGCGTCACCAGCACCATCGCCAGGCCGGCGGCGAAAATGATGTCGTTGTGCGACAGCAGCCTGTTGAAGCCGGCGTGATCCGAATCCAGCAGCGTCGCGCCTATCGGGTTTTCGCTTTCGGCACTCATCGGCTGCTTCCGCCCGTCCGCCCCGCCGGCCGTCGCTTCCGCAGCCGGTAGATCAGGGCCAGCACCTCCGCCACCGCCACGAACAGCGGCTCGGGGATGGCCTCGTCCACGTCGACGCTCTGGTACAGCGTCCGCGCCAGCTCGGGCCGGTGAACCACCGGGATGTCGTGCTGGGCGGCGATCTCCTTGATCTTCTGGCACAGCAGGTCCGCGCCCTTGGCGACCACGACCGGGGCGTCCATCTGCTGGGGGTCGTACTTCAGGGCCACCGCCACGTGCGTCGGGTTGGCGATCACCACGTCGGCAGTCGGGACGTCCTGGA
>DASRZG010000121.1:0-4928 GCA_035686585.1 Phycisphaerae bacterium | reverse complement strand
ATCGCCCCCGGCCCTTGTGGCCGGGGGCTGCGCCTCCTGACCAACACCGTCCCCTGCGTCCCACCCTCAAACGAGGATCGGCGCCCTCCGTGCATCCCGCCACCTCCCGCACGGGCTGCAAGCAGCCCGTGGCACCCGCGGTATGCGTGTTCTATATCGCCCCCGGCCCTTGTGGCCGGGGGCTGCGCCTCCTGACCAACATCGTTCCCCATGTCCCACCTTCAAACGAGGACCGGCATGCCGGATTTCCACTCCCGCTGTCGGCGCATCGGGGCGGGGCTCATTCGCACACTGCCAGGGAATGTGGTTGTCGCCAACCGGATGAGCCGATAGGGTTTGGGGCGATTCACGGACGCCTCGATCGAGGGGCATTGCACGATGACGACCAGGACCGGCAAACAACCCACAGCCCGGCGCATCGCGGCCCTGCGGGCGGTGTGCCGCGACGAGAAGGTCCACGCGGTCCTGCTGACCGACCCGAGCAACGTCCGCTACTACAGCGGGTTCACGGGCGAGGATTCCTACCTGCTGGTCGGGCCCCGATGGGCGCGGCTGCTGACCGACTCGCGCTTCGCCGTGCAGGCGAAGATCGACTGCCCGCACATCGGAGCCGTGATCCGCACGGGGCGGATGACCGAGGCGATCCGCGAGGCCCTGGCCGGCAGGGGAGTCCGCGTGCTGGGCATCGAGGGGGCGGCGATGACCGTCGCGGGCCGGGACGCGCTGGCCAAGGCCCTCAAGAAGGTCCGGCTCAAGGCCCTCGGCCCCGCCGTCTCGGACGCGCGCCAGTGCAAGGACAAGGCCGAGCTGGCCGCGATCCGCCGCGCCGTCCGCGCCGCCGAGCGGGGCATGAAGGACCTCCTGGCGGGGGGGCGGAAGAAGTTCATCGGCCGGTCGGAGCGCGAGGTGGCGGCCGAGCTGGAGTACCGGATGCGCCTCCACGGCGCCCAGAAGGCGTCGTTCGAGACGATCGTCGCGGCCGGCTCTCACGCGGCCCTGCCGCACTATCGCCCCGGAGGCACGCGGATCCGCGCCGAGGAGGCGGTGCTGATCGACTGGGGCGCGGTGGTGGACGGGTATTGCTCGGACTTGACGAGGGTTGTGTTTACCGGTAAGATTCGCGATCCGATCGCCGGCGTGTATGAGATCGTGTTGTGCGCCCAGGCGGCGGGGATCGCCGCGGTGGCGCCGGAGGCGACGTGCGCGTCGGCGGATGCCGCCGCCCGGGCGGTGATCGAGGCGGCCGGGTATGGCAAGGCGTTCGGCCACGGCCTGGGGCACGGGCTGGGACTGCAGGTGCACGAGCCGCCTCACCTGGCCCGCGGCATGGACCGCAAGCTCCGGGCCGGCATGGTCGTGACCGTCGAGCCGGGCATCTACCTGCCCGGCGTCGGCGGCGTCCGGATCGAGGACGACGTGCTGGTCGTCCCCGGCGGCAGGCGGAGGCTCAGCTCGCTGCCGCGGGACCTCCGGGCGATGGTTCTCGCCTGAGCGCAGGGCGACGGAAGGCGCGTATGGATATCGACATCGAGCAAGTCAGGGATCTGGTCCGGCTGATGGTGGACAACGACCTGTCCGAGCTGGACATCACGGAGGGGGAAAGCAAGATCAAGCTTCGCCGGGGCCGGGCGGGCGAAGTGGTGATGGCGGCGCCGGCGCTGCCGGCGGGACAGGTGGTGCCCATCGCGGCGCCGCCGCGCGGCCCCGCGGAACCGCCCGCGCCGGCCGAGACGCTCCTCGAGATCAAGAGCCCGATGGTGGGCACCTTCTACTCCTGCGAAAGCCCCGATGCCGGGCCCTTCGTGTCCGTGGGCGACACCATCGCCGACGACACCGTCGTCTGCATCGTCGAGGCGATGAAGGTGATGAACGAGATCAAGGCCGAGTGCGCCGGGCAGATCACCGAGGTCTGCGTCGGGAACGCCCAGCCCGTCGAGTACGGGCAGGTGCTGTTCCGCCTCCGCCCCGTCTGAGAGCCCGCCCAACCAGGAATGGCCATGGAATGTTCTCTCGCGTACTGATAGCCAATCGCGGCGAGATCGCCCTGCGGATCATCCGGGCGTGCCGTGAGCTGGGGATCGAGACGGTGGCCGTGTTCAGCGAGGCCGACCGCGACGCCAACTACCTGCGCCTGGCCGACGACCGCATCTGCATCGGCCCCGCCCCCTCGGCGGACAGCTACCTGAACATCCCTCGGATCATCGCCGCCGCCGAAATGGCCGACGTCGAGGCGATCCATCCCGGCTACGGCTTTCTGGCCGAGAACGCCCACTTCGCCGAGATCTGCCGGAGCTGCAAGATCGAGTTCATCGGCCCCAGCACCGACAGCATGCGGGCGCTGGGCGACAAGATCCAGGCCAAGCGCCTCGCCTCGGCCGCCGACGTCCCCATCGCCCCCGACAGCGACGGGGCGGTCGAGACCGTCGAGGACGCCGTGGCCGTGGCCGAGCGGATCGGCTATCCCGTCGCCATCAAGGCCGCCGCCGGCGGGGGGGGCAGGGGTATCCGCTTCGTCCACAACGAGGCCACCCTCCGCTCCAGCTTCCGGCAGGCCCAGGCCGAGGCGGAGATCGCCTTCAACGACGGCCGGCTGTACATGGAAAAGTGCATCGAGAACTTCCGCCACGTCGAGGTCCAGATCCTCGGCGACATGTTCGGCAACGTCGTGCACCTGTTCGAGCGCGAGTGCTCCCTCCAGCGCCGCCGGCAGAAGGTGATCGAGGAGACGCCCGCGTTCAACCTCGACCGCGGCCTGCGGGACGAGATCTGCGCCGCGGCCGTCCGGCTGGCCAAAGAGGTGGAATACCACAACGCCGGCACGGTCGAGTTCATGATCGACGTGGCCACCAACAACTTCTACTTTCTCGAGGTCAACACCCGTATCCAGGTGGAGCACCCCATCACCGAGATGGTCACGGGCGAGGACCTGGTCAAGTGGCAACTCCGCCTGGCCGGCGGCGAGAGGCTGCCGCTGAAGCAGCGCGACATCCGCCAGACGGGCCACGCCATCGAATGCCGCATCAACGCCGAGGATCCGCGCAACGGCTTCCGCCCGTCGCCGGGTCCGATCGAGGCCTTCGTCGCCCCGGGCGGCTTCGGCGTCCGATGGGACAGCCACATCTACCAGGGCTACGTCGTCCCGCCGACCTACGACAGCCTGCTGGGCAAGATGATCGTCCACCGCCCCGACCGCGCCGAGGCCATCCACACCATGCGCCGGGCACTGGAGGAATTCGTCATCTACCCCACCAAGACCACCGTAGCCCTGTGCCGGGAAATCCTCACCCACAGGCAGTTCGGGGAAGGACGATGCACCACGAGCTTTATCGAACGGGAAATCCTCGGCGCCTAGTCCGCGGATTGCGGAAGAAGAAGAGGAAACAGAAGAGTCCACGAATTACACGAATTGCACGAAGTGAAGAAGAAGAAACAGAAGAGCGCTCGGATTACACGGATTGCAGAAGAGGAAGCGCACGGGGTGTGGTGGGTCGGCCTGGTCACTTCAGTGAACCAGGGCAGTTGGTGAACCAGGGCAGTTGGTGAACCAGGGCGGTTGGTGAACCAATGCGGTTGGTGAACCGGAACAGTCAGTGATCCAGGCGGAGAAGGACTCAGGATGACCAAGCTACTCAAAGGAAACGCGGTGGTGGGGCAGTCGGGCGGGCCGACGGCGGTGATTAATCAGTCGCTGGCGGGCGTGATCGAGACCGTCAAGTCCGCGCCGATGATCCGGCGCCTGCTGGGGGCGCGACACGGCGTCCGCGGGATCATCAACGAGGATTTCGTCGACCTGAAGGGGCTGCCCGAGGCCCTGCTCGAGCGGATCGCCGTCACCCCGGCCGCCGCCCTGGGCTCCACCCGCGACAAGCCCGACGCCGCCTACTGCGGGAAGATCTTCGAGGTGTTCGCCCGCCACGACGTGCGATACTTCTTCTACATCGGCGGCAACGACTCGGCCGACACCGCCCGGATCGTCAACGAGCTGGCCCGCAAGGCCGGGTACGAGCTGCGGGTGTTCCACATCCCCAAGACCATCGACAACGACCTGCGGGTGACCGATCACTGCCCGGGCTACGGCTCGGCCGCACGCTTCGTGGCCTCGGCCATGATGGGCGAGGACCGGGACAATGCCTCCCTGCCGGGGATCAAGATCAGCGTCATCATGGGCCGGCACGCCGGCTGGCTGACGGCCTCGGCCGCCCTGGCCCGGCAGTGCAAAGACGACGGCCCGCACCGCATCTACCTGCCGGAGGTGCCGTTCTCCCTGCCGCGGTTCGCCCGCGACGTCAAGGAGGTCTACAGCCGCCTGGGCCGCTGCCTGGTGGCGGTCTCGGAGGGCATTGCCGACCGCCACGGAAAGCCCATCGCCGTGGAGCTGGCCGAGCGGCTCGGCAAGCAGGTCGAGCGCGACACGCACGGGAACGTGCAGCTGTCCGGCACGGGCGTGCTGGGCGACTTCCTGGCCGAGTACATCAAGGACAAGCTCCAGTCCAAGGCCAAAGGCGCCGCCAAGCTCCGCATCCGGGCCGACACCTACGGGTATCTGCAGCGGTCCTTCGCCGGCTACGCCTCCCCGGTCGATCAGGCCGAGGCCCGCCTGGCGGGTCAGACGGCCGTCAAGCTCGCCATGAGCGGGGACGTCGACGGGTCCGTGGTCTTCCACCGCAAGAAGGGCAGGAAGTACGCCATCGAATGCGTCCGGGCCGAGCTGAGTGAGGTCGCCCGCAACACCAAGCACATGCCCCCCCGCTTCATCAACAAGGCCGGCAACGACGTCACCAAGGCCTTTTTGGACTACGCCCGCCCCCTGGTGGGCGAGCTTCCCCAACTGGGTCAGTTGCGGTAAGCGAGAAGCGGGTAGGGTGGGCGAACTCGCCCACCGCGTGTCCGCCACCCGCGCGTCGTTGTGGTTGGCGGGTTCGCCCGCC
>DASRZG010000120.1:0-8734 GCA_035686585.1 Phycisphaerae bacterium | reverse complement strand
CCAGGATGGAGGTGTCCTCGGTGCAGGGCAGATCGACGCCCAGGGCCGCGACGGCGGCGGTCAGCTCGGAGAGGCTGCGATAGCGGAACTTCTCAAAGTCGGCCATTCACCTTCACGCCGTGCCTCAACGGCCCGGCCGGGATGCCCTGGGGATTCGCCCCGCCCGGCGGGCCAACCGGACGGGCTCGGCGATCCTGAGGGCTTCAGTCTATCCGCCTTCCGCCGGCGCGCCAACCGAAACGCGGCGCGGACCGCCGAACACCTCCGCGACCTGCCCCGCCGAACCCCTCCCCCTCGCCCTTTCTCCCTGTGCCCGGGAACAAAGCCCCTATAGGATCGTCTGTGCGAATGATGACCGAACAGAGGCGACACACGCTCGGTTTGCTGGTGGCGCTGGTGGCCCTGGCCGCGGCGCCGGCGGCCGGCCAGGAGCCGAACGACGATTCCACCACGGTGCGGATCGTCACCAGCGACAGCGCCCTGGCGATTGCCAAAGGCGTTGCCGAGGCATACCACGCCAGGAACCCCCGTGTCCAAGTGACGGTTCGGGGTGGCGGGTCGCTCATTGCCTGCTGGCAACTGGGGATCGGGGGGGCCGACCTGGCCATCAGCGAGGGCCCCGAAGACATCCTGGATCACCGCGGCCTCTACGAGCCCGGCGGGAAGATCGTTCGGCTGAATGCCTACTTCACGAAGGGGCAACTGCGAACATTCCCCTTGGCGCGACATGCCCTGGCGGTGGTGGTCCATCCGCAGAGCACGATCGACCGAATGGACGACGCCACGTTGAAGGCGATTCTCGCCTACGTGGCGGGCGATCGCCGTGACGACCCGCTGGCAGCCGGGAAGGTCCGCTACGTCCGGGACCAGTACGCATGCACCCACGAGATGATCCGCGTGGTGCTGAAGAAGCCCGACCTCCGTTCGAGGCTCCGCCGGGACGTGCCCGTCGTCCACCCCACGTCCAAGCTGCTGCAAACTGTCGCCGCCGACAAGAGCCTTGTGGGGCTGACTCGCGTGGAAGAGGCGATGTGGTCCAGCGGGCTTCGGGTCCTGCCCGTTCAGCTCTCGCCCGGCCGGCCCGGCGTCCTGCCGACGGTCGCCAACGTCCTCTCGAAGGCATACCCGTACCAGACGCATCTGCTGTTGGCGGTGCATCCGAATGCCCCGAAGGAAGCGATGGAGATCGCCCGGCTCTTCCAGGGGCCGGAGGTGGCACATCAGTTGAGCGCATGGGGGAAATGGATCACCGAGGCGGCGAAAGACCCCGGGCCGGCGGTGGAATCGATCTGGCCGGCCGCAGGGGACCCGTCCGGCGGCGAGCCGGTGCGCGGCGCCGCCGCCGTGCTGCCCACAAGGCTGTTGACCAACGCCTTTCTGGTGGGCGACGCGTCGCTGTACGCGGCCTTGGAGGACAAGGTGGTCGAGGGGATCCGGCGGGATGGAACACTCTCCCTGCTGGACCGCGAGCATCTGGCAAAGGTGCTGTTCGAACTGAAGATGGGGGAGGACACCGGCAGGCCGGTGATTTCGGCCGACGTGCTGGTTCTTGTTCAGGTCACGACGGAGCAGTTGGTGACGTTCCTTCGCGTCCAGGCATTCCACTCGGCGACGGCGACGCTCCTGGGGGAGATGAAGCTGCCCATCGACCCGGCCCGGGGAGCGGAGTTTCAGCCCCCGCTGGAGGCGCGCGTCGCCCAATGGTGGCCCGGCGTGCTGAGGAACCTCCGGGCCGCCGGCACCCAGCCTGTCTGGGCGGTTCGTCCCGCCGGCGACGATATTGTTGCCTCGCGGAAGCAGGCCGACGCGGTCCAGGCTGAACTGCAGCGGCACGGGGGCGTGTTTGTCGCCAGGTACGCGGGCCTGGCCGACGCCCAGCAGGAAGTGCTGCTGACCCTGATGGGCCTGGCCCGTCCGCAAGGCGCCGCGGGTCTTCCCTCGGCGGACTACCTGCTGGAAGTGGGGTCGGGAAAGGATGGGGGAGTCAATCTGTGCATCCGCCGCGGCGATGACTCCAAGGCCGTGGCCGAGGAGACCTTCGCCCAGCCGGGGCAGGATATGGAATCGTGGATTCGCGCCCAGGCCACGCTGTCGCCGGACCACCGGCGAAGGATGCGGCGCCAGCGCCCGGAGGACGCCGAGGCGGCCAGGCGGCAGGGGCAGGAGGAGCTGCGGCGGGCGGAGCAGCTCGGGCGGCGTTACGATTCGATGATCGCCCGGCTGGCGCGGGAGTATAACTTATCCGCCGATTGGCCCGAGACGGATCAGCGTACGCTGAAGGCGACGCTGGAGGAACAGCTCTGTGCCTACGAAAGGGCAGCGCAGCTCGATCCTTCGCGGGAGGACGCGCTTCTCGGCGTCATTCGTGGCCGGGCGCGGCGGGAATACGACAGTTGGGGCAAGCCGGGGCGGCTTGCGCTTCTCCTGGCGGCGATTCGCGCCGAGGAGCAATTCCTGGCGAGGTTCCCCCGGTCGGGCGACCGCGCCGAGGTGCTGGCCAACCATGGGCAGCACTGCTTCTTTGCCGGTGAATCCGCGTCGAAGGGGCTTCAGGCCCACGACGAGCGCCGCGTGCGGTCCTTCTTCCTGGCCAAGTCCATTGACTCGTACAGGGAGTACCTGGAGGAGCCGCCGCCCAAAAAGACCTCGCCCAGGCACCGTTACAGGCTCTCATCGCGTTTCTGCCATTCCATCCTGGTCCAATACCTGCCGCTGCTGGAGCCGGCGAAAGCGGAGGCCTGCGTGCGGGACTGGTCGCAGACCTGCGACGGGCAGGATACCCGAATGCTGCACTCCGATTTCCTCAGGCTGATCCTGCTGGCCCACAACCCCGACCGCTCCCACTACCGGCGGGACAGGGCTCAGTATCTCGCCCTCCTCGCCCAGATGCAGAAACGTTGGCCGGACCGAAGCCATTTCCAGTGGAAGCAGGCCGGCGCGTCCGTGTCCAACACGCTGGGGCGAATGTGCGGCGGCAATCGCTCCTTCAATGATTGGCTCAACGGGGAGAGGGGCATCGGCGACCTGCCGTTTGAAGGGTTCGATCCGAATCGCCTGACGGGGCAGGTCCGCACCGTCTGCCTGAGCTACAAGGCCCCGATCACCTGGGCGGCGCAGTCGTTCAGGTCCGTGGAACGCGAGGTAAGTGTCTCGTTTCAGGAGCCCGGCCGTGACGATGTCGGGCGGTTTGTCCGCGGGGAGGCGGACCTGCTCTATTACGTCGGCGCGCTGCCGGATGAGGACGGCCAACGCCTTCGAACGCTGTGCGGCAAGGCGTTTCCCGGAAGGCTCCTGGGGTATCTCCCTCCTCCCGATCCCGAAAAGCCGGGTTGGGTTCAGCACGGTGCGAAGCCTCGCGATCCGGTCTATCTGCTCCTACACCCCCGGGCGGAAGAGCAGGTGATCGTCTTTGCGGACTGGCTGGAAACGCCGGAGGGACGAAGGGCGATGGCCAGGTACTTCCTGGCCTCCCCCGACGCAGGTCCTGGTGCCGACACCCGGCCCGGGACACGGGTCGTGCCGGTCCAGAACCGCAGGTAATCCACCTGCCCGCCCCCGTTGGTGGTCTCGGTGGTGTGGAACACCGGGGCGATCGCGGCCGAATCCGGAAACCAGGGGCCCCGGGAACGGCGGGCCTGCTGAAAAACCGCGACATTTCACTTTGCCGGGGCCGCGCCGCCTGTTACGAGAGTTCCGAAAGGAGCAACCGTGGCATTCGGAGTCGGAATCCTCGGGTTTGCGCACCCGCACGTGGAGGCGTATTGCCGGCGGTGGCGCGACGATCCGGACCTGGGCGTGGCCGTGGCGGCGGGGTGGGACCACGACGCGGGCAGGCTGGCCGCGGCCGCCGAGCGGGCCGGCTGCGAGGCTGTGGCCGACGTGGCCGCCCTGCTCGCCCGGCCGGACGTTCAGGGCGTGGTGATCGCCGCCGAAACCTCGCTGCATGCGGACCTGGCGGTCCAGGCCGCCCGGGCGGGCAAGGCGATCGTCCTGCAGAAGCCCATCGCGCTGACGCTCGAGCAGGCCGACGAGATCGCCGCGGCCGTGGAGTCGGCGGGCGTGCCGTTCACCGTGGCCTGGCAGATGCGGGTCGATCCGCAGAACCGGAAGATGAAGGAGCTGGTCGAAAGCGGCGCGCTGGGCCGGATGTGCATGTTCCGACGACGCCATGGCCTGGCGACCCATACCTGGGAGGGGTTCGACACCAGTTGGCACGTCGATCCCGAGTGCAACCGGGACATCTGGGCCGACGACGCCGCCCACCCGTGCGACCTGCTGTACTGGATGTTCGGCATGCCCGCCAGCGTGACGGCCGAGCTGGGCAGCCTGGTAAGCCCGAAAATCCCCAACGACAACGGGGTGGCCGTCTTCCGCTACGCCGACGGCATGATCGCGACGATCTCCTGCTCCTTCACCTGCGTCGCCGGGGAGAACACGACCGAGATCATCGGCACCGACGGTGTGGTCATCCAGAACTTCGGCGATGCGCCAAGCTGCAACGCCCCCCGCCCGCCGGAGGCCGTCGCCCTCAAATGGTACCTGCGGGGCCGGGGCCAATGGGAATGCAGCGATCTCGCCTCCCCTCCCAACCACGGCGAGCGGATCGCCGCCCTGGCCGGCCCGTTGGCCGAGTTCTTCACCGGCCGCCGCGGCCCCATCGCCACCGCCCGCGAAGGCCGCGATGTCCTCCGCATGGTCCTGGCCTGCTACGACTCGAACGGGCAGGGCCAACGCGTGTTCTTCGAGTAGTGGGCAACGGGCACCTGCGTGTGGTGCGGATCCGCTCCCCGCTCAACGTTTAGCCGCGACCCGCAGGGGAGCGCGTTGCGCCCCTATCGTCTCTGGTGTGCCCCGGCGTCACCGTTCCGACCCACCGGTCGGGCCCGGCCGGTGATGTCCTGGGGGACTTCCTTCAGGGGCGGGACTTTGCCGATGGCGCCGTCCGCCTTGGCCGTCAGGAAGAGCCGGCCGGCGGCCGGGCCGGCGAACCACGCCGGCAGCACCTGTTCGCCGGTCACGTTGTCGGAGTCGATCACCTCGCCGCGGGCGCGGCTGACGATCCGGCCGCGGACGATGTTGTTCCGCAGCTCCAGGCCTTGCGCCGGCAGGTCGCGGGCGTCGTAGATGTCGATGGCGGTGGCGTCGGGGTCGACCTCGTAGATGGTGTTGTGCACGAACTTCAGGCCGCGCAGGAAGCCCATCTCCACCGACCGCCAGCCGCCGGCGTGGTAGATGAAGTTGTTGCGGACGATCCCCCCGGACACCTGGTAGAGGCGGTCGGGGTTGTGGCCGTTGCCCAGACAGATGCCGGCGGCGCAGTCGATGATGACGTTCCGCTCGATCAGCGGGTTGACCGAGCCGATCCACATGAAGATGGCCCCGCGCCCCCCGCCGGTGGCGCCCTTGATGCCCTCGAAGCGGCAGTCTCGGATGATCCAGTCCTTCGTCCGCATGCAGTCGATGCCGCCGATGTAGTTGTTCGAGTCCACCGGATGGCCGGGGCGGCGCTGGTACTTCCGCCTCTGGAGGCAGTACACCTTCTCGATCAGCACCCGCTCGGAGTAGTCGCGGCTGTTGACGCCCTTGATGTGCCGCGTGCCGCAGTCGATGAAGTGCAGGTTCGACAGCACCAGGTCGTCCGGCAGCGTCCGCGCCGGCTCCCGGCCGCTCAGCACCACGCCGTACTTGTAGAAATCGCGGATGGTCAGGTCGCGGAGCTGGATGCCGTCGGCCGCCATCCAGATGCAGTTCTCCGGATCGGCGTCGTTGTTCATCCCCCCGCCGCACAGCTCGACGTCGTCAGGGATGCCCGTCCGCCCGCGAATGACGACCCGGGCCTTGGTCACGTACAGCCATCGCCGGAGGCGGTACTGGCCGGGCGCCAGGACGATGTGGTCGCCCGGCGAGCAGTTTCGGACCGCCTGCTCGAGCTCCTCGACGGTGTTGACGTCCCACGTCTTGGCCTGTACAGCGGGCATGGTAGTGGTCTCTGTCGCCCCCGCCGGGAGGGTGGTCGTCCCGGCGGGCCGGGTGGTCAGCTCCAGCGCGACAACGCGCGGATCGCCGCCGTCGCCGGCCGCCGCACACCCGATCGCCGCCGCCAAAGCCAACGGCAGCAAACGGCACAGCCTGTTCGTCCGACGCGGCATTGCCGGCATAGCACCACCTCCCGTGTAATTCGCGGCACCCGAGCGACCCTACCGCCCCTCCCAGCCAAAGACAAGACGCAACCCAGCCGGGAAACAGCGCTCCGTTCCTCTGTACTGCCCGGGTCGGAAGCGGCCCCTCGCCGGCCGGCGGCGTTGGTTAAAGGCCTGTCACGGGAACCGTCATTGCCCGCCGATTGCCCTCGCCGCTTCGGCGGCGGCGGCGTACAGCTCGGCCGACCGCCGCTGCCATCCGGAGAAGGCAAACGAGAAGTTCGCTTCGGCCGCCACCTGGCTGAGGCGGTGCCACCGCGTCCGCTCGTCCAGCAGCTCCTGGCACCGGCCGGCCAACTCCGGCGGGAGCATGCAGGGTTCGGCGGACAGGAGCTTCTCCAGGAAGATCCGCGCCTCGCACTCCTGGAGGTTCTCGCGGATGATCTCGTACCGCAGCGTCGGGGCGGGCCCTTCCGGCCCGGGCCACAGCAGGCTCGTCATGGACATGCTGGCGTTGCCCTCGTGCGTCTCGGGATAGCGCCCGTAGAACGTCCGGCCCAGCCTGCCCTTCTCGTCCTGCACCGGCCAGAAATCCGCGCCGACCTGCCCCTGCCCCGGCCGGCCGGCCAGCAGCATCTGCTCGCACGCCACCCGGACCATCGGCAAGGGGGACGTGTCGTTCAGCGGCCGGGGCATCCAGACGCGGGACGGCTCCGTCCGCCAGCCCTGCACGCGCTGGCAGGACGGGGCGTGACTGCTCCAGGCGTACAGGATATTGGTCTCGTACAGCACGCCCACCGTCCCGTCCTGGCGCTTCAGGCCCGTGGCGGGGCTGGCGAAGTGCCGCGTCGCCTGCCAGCCGACGTCGGGGGCAATCGCGTGGAAGGCCTCCACCACGTCCGCCCCGGGCAGGATGTCCCCGCCGCAGCCCAGGACCATCGTCTCCTCGAGACCGCGCTTCCGCAGGATCGCCCGCACGCCCGTCAGCACCGGCCGCCAGAACGCCACCGACTGCTCGGTCCCGTGCGGCGGGCCGTCGAGGTTGGCGATTTCACCGGTGGCGGGATCGCGGACGCTGATGCGCGGATGCTCCCGCCGCGCCACCTCCGCGCGCCGCCCGCACGAATCCCACACGCCGACCACGACGAACCGCGGCCTGCCCATGTGGGCCAGCGCCACGTCGACGTACTTCTCGACCTGGCTGAAATCGAGCGTGTAGGCCCCGTTCTCCCCGGCCGTCCACAGGACCATCGACCGGGCGTTGCCGTACTGGCTCTCGGCCGTCAGGGGAATCACCAGCACGTCCCCGCCCAGAGCGGCGATGAGGTCGAAGCTTTCCCCGACGCGCCGCCAGTGCCCCGGCGACCCGAAGGGCAGCCGGTATTGCCCGGCCACGGCCTCCGGACACTGGACGACCCCCATGAACGTCGCGAAGTCCTTCGGATCCGGCACGGTCCAGTCGATCACGCGAAGACGAACGGCCGCGGCAACGGGATCATGGCCGTCGGCCTGGATCGTCAGCGTGCCGCGGTACTCCCCCGGGGCGGCCGAGCGCGGGATACGCACGGTCAGCCAGACCGGCTGGACGGCGCCGTCGGCCGGCGCGGGCAGGCCCGCCTCCTCTCGTGCCCGAAGAATGCTGCTGTGCATCCCGGCCCTGACCACCGGCGCCTCCGCCGGCGCGGAGACCACGGCGGCCTCTTCCGCTTCGAGGGTCTTGAATCCGGGGTAGACGATGTGGCCCAGCCCCGCCGCGCCGGGCGAGAAGGTCCCGTAGCGGACCCGCGCCGCCGACGCCGGCAGCGGCCCCGACGGGCCAGCCAGCTCGCTCACCGTCGCCTTCAGCCCTTGGATCGCTTGATCGCAGCTCACCACCACCCGTCCCGTGTAGCTGCCGTTGCGGGCGCCCGCCAGCTCGATCGGCCGGAGGCGGTCGTGCGGGTCGCCGTAATCGGCCGTCCGGACGATCTCCAACAGGTTCGTGTTCCAGACTTGCAGCCCCCCCGGCCGGACGACGTTGGCGACGATCCCCTCGCCCCCGCCGGCCCGGAGGGACGCGTCAAGGAAACCGGCGGTGGACCAGGTCGCCCCCGCCCTGCGATCCAGGCACTCCGGCAGGTGGGCCGCGGCGTGGATCTCGATGGCCAGGACGTTCGTCCCCTTCCGGAGAACGTCGGCGGGGATGGCCAGGTCCTCGAGCTTGCGGACGCGCAGGGGGTAAACCGACTTCTCCGCCAACTCGTGGTCGGTGTACCAATGGACGATCTTGCCGTCAGGGTGCAGGACGGCCTCGCGCGGGTACGGCTCGGCGGGCTCTCCGGGCTTCAGCGCGCCGGCCGGCAGGAACTGCCGGGCGACCTCGCGCCCGTTGACGTAGACGACCGCCCCGCCGCGGTAGTGCAGCCGGAGCGTCAGGCCGCGGACAGCGGCCGGGTCGGTCACCGTGAACTTGCCGCGGAGGCTGAGCTGGCGGAGCCGGTTGGAGGCCAGGCCGCTGCCGGCGCGGGCGTCGACCTCGCCGCTGATGAACTCGCCGTAGAACGGCCGGCGGCACCAGGACGAATCGTCGAACGCGGTATCGGTCCATCCCGGCG
>DASRZG010000119.1:0-8414 GCA_035686585.1 Phycisphaerae bacterium | reverse complement strand
CCTGCCGGCGATGCGGGCGGAGCGGGCGCGGTACTGCTTTTCGAGCTTCTCGCCGACGTACTGCCTGACGGCGACGGGGCGGTCGGCGGGGGCGGTGGCGGCGGCCGCCGCCGTGGGGTCGGCCCAGGAGGCCGTCTCCGTCTCGGCCGGTGCCGAGGCGAAGGTGTACACCCGCACCGCGTACTGCTCGGCGAGCCGGGCGAGCAGGCTGTCGTCGCCGTCGCCGCCGGTGCGGGCGGGTCTGTGCAGCAGCACGGCCCGGGCCAGCTCGGCGCGGGTGAATCGCCCGACCGCGTCGATGGCGGCCCGGTCGGCGTCGCTGAGCTGCGCGTACAGCAGCGCGTCCAGCTCGGCGGAGGCCTGGTCGATGGCGGGAACGGCCTTGCCCAGCTCGGCCACGGCCGCCCGCAGGTCGCCCCGGATCCGGTCCAGCTGGGCGGGCAGTTCCTCGACGGCGTCCTTGTCGGTCAGGGCGACGGCAGACCGGAGTCGGTCGGTCGCCGCCCCCGCCAGCGCGGCGCGGGCGTCGCGGAGGGCGACCTTGGCCGGGGCCGGCAGATCGACCACGTCCGCCACCACCTGCCCCAGCGGCGCCAACTGCTCTCCCAGCGTCTCGACGGCGTCGGCGAGCTGGGTGTGCAGCCGGGGCCGGCGATTCGCCAAGCGGGCCTTCAGATCGCTCGTGCGGTCGTTCGCCAGCATGTTGAGCCGATCGAGCTCGCCCTGGAGCCTTCGGCCCAGGTCGCGCAGGGCCCGCACCTGCTCCTCGAGGCGCCACGGGCGGCGTGCGGCGGGGAGGGAGAACGCCTCCGCCAGCCGGAGCTTGCTGTGGGCGGGCATCTGGGCGTCCGGGATCTGCATCGAGGCAGACACGTCTACCAGCACCGCCACGGTCTTGCGGCGGGTCTCGGTCCAGAGGGACACCCACACCGGCTGGAGCAGCATCAGAGCCAGCAGCACCGCCAGGGAGATCCGCAGCCCCGTCAAGGCCGCCCCCGCCCGGCGGGAGACGATCGTCCGCTCCAGGCGGTACAGGGCCACCAGGGCCTCGGTCAGCACCGCCGCCCCCATCGCCACCGGCCAGATCGGCCAGGTGGTCTTCAGCAACAGCACCCGCCCCAGGGCCGTCATCGCCAGCCACAGCCCGGCAAAGCCCGTCAGCGCCCTGCATGCTGGCAGGGCGGCATGATGCAGCCCGCCCAGGGCCCAGCCGGTGAAGCGGCGGGCTGACGGCGACGGCTTGGCGAGCCGGTGCAAGCCCGCCCAGCCGGCGACGGCGGCGGCGGCCGCCAGCGCCAGCACGGGCGTCGGCACGCGGTTCCAGAAATCCAGGGTTTGCGCCAGGGTTGTCACGATGCGGGCCTCTTCCGCTCAACGGGCGACGGAGTCGCGAGCATCCGCCGCGCCTCCTGCCGGAAGGTGTCGGCGTCCACTTGGTCGGTGCCGAAGGCGACCGGCCTGGCCAAGTGGACCTGCCTCCGGATCGCGATCAGCCGGGTCAGGGCGATCTCCGCCGCCAGCAGGGCCGCGCAGACCACCGCCAGCAGCTTCCATATCTCGCTGCCCGGCACGCCCCCGCCGATGGCGTGGACGAGCTGGGACAACGTCTCCGCCCGCTCCACGTTCAGGAACTGCCCGGCCAGGGCGATGTCCGCGTCGGTCAGCGGTTCCATCCGGGTCTCGTCGGGGTTGTCCAGGACCACGAAGGGCACCCCCGGCTCCGCCCCGGCGTCGGCCGCCGCCACGGCCGGACGGGTCGCCAGCTCGCCCAGGGCGGCGTCGGGCAGGATCAGCCGGTACAGGCCCGCCTCCGCCGTCCGGTCGCAGGTCGCCATCCAGCGCCCCTCCCGCCGGGTCAGCTTCGCCGGCCAGCGCCGCCGGGTCGGCGCCAGGACCACGGCCGTGTCGCCGGGCTTGACCACGCCCGGCACGGGCCAGACCAGCCGCTGTCCGGGCTGGACGTTCATCGGGTACTGCCGCGGCGCCGCCAGGTAGTACGTAAGCTCGTGCATCATCACCGGGTAGCATTCGTGCAGGGGGAGGTCGGAATGTTCCGCGTCCAGCGGCACCGACAGGGTGATCACCACCCCATCGCCCAGCTTCCGCTGGATCAGGTACGGGTCCCCGTTGTCCAGCGACGCCCCGACCGATGCCCCGCCTTCGCGATCCACCGCCATCACCCACCGCCGCCAGACGCGGGCACGCGACAGGTCGCTGACGGCGGGGTCCGCCACCAGCCGGATGGCAGGGCTGTCAATGCTGTTCGGCGCCACCCGCAGCGGCCTGGTCGGCTCGCCGGGAGTGGCCGGGGCGTCCTCGAAGGCGGTCAGGGTGCAGCCCGTGACGCGCCTCTGGTCCCGTCCCAGCCAGGCGTTGTAGAAGGCCTTGTCCGCCTTGACCCCGGGGGCGATCAGCAGCCCGCCCCCGGCGGCGACGTACTCCGCCAGCGCCTCCGTCGTCGAGGCCGGCAACCGCGGCACGTCGGCCAGGATCACCACCCGGTAGGGCTCGAACCGCTTGATCTTGCCGATCTCGTGTGCCTGGATCACCGTCGGGCGGATGAGGTGGTCCTTGGCCTCGGCCTTGGCGTCTTCCAGCACCGGGGCCAGGGCCAGCGACAGAAAGGCCGCGTCCCCGTCCAGCGGGCGTGTCGAGCCCTTGCCCTCCACCACCAGCACGGGCAGCTCGTCCATCACGTTGACCACGCGGACGGCGCGGTTGTCGCCCGGCAGGTCGTCCTCGCAGCGGACGATCACGGCCAGGATGCCCGGCCCGGGGCGCTCGAACCGGTGCTGGAACGTCACCGTCGCCGACGCGCCGTCGGCGATCTCCGGCCCCTCGCGCACGGCCACCCGCTTGCCGTCCACAAACAGCTCCACCGCCTCCGGCTGGATCGTCCCGGTGCCGGTGTTGTTCAGCGTGACGCTGATCTCCACCGGCCTGTCCGGGCCGATCGCGGACCGGCCCAGGTTCACCTGCCCCACGCCCACGTTCCGCCACTGCGCCGGCGGCGACAGCGTTCGCACGATCACGGTGGGGGGAATCTTCAGGGCGTCGCGGCTCTCCTCGGCCAGGAACTTCCACCGGTCCGGCGCCGACAGGTCCCACCCCAGCCGCTGGCCGTCGGTGATCAGAACGATCTTCTTGGCGGGGTTGCCCCCGGCCGACAGGGAGCGGATCGCCTCGGTCAGCGCGCCGGGCACGTCCAGCGTGCCGCCGGTCGGCACAAGGGGAAGGACGTCCTGGCCGACGGCGTCATCGGGCGGATCGACCGCCAGGGCCCGCCCGACCGTCTCCCGGTCCGACAGCGGCTTGGCGACCACCGGCTCGACGGCCGAGCCCGCCACCAGGACGCTGACGGCATCGTGATCCCGGCAGGCGCTGAGCACCTGCTGCGCCTCCGACGCCGCCCGGGCGAACAGGGTCGTCCCGTCGGCCTCCAGCGTCATCGACAGCGACCCGTCCAGGACGATCGCGATGTCCTGCGCGTCGGCGGCATCCCCCGCCAACAGCGACGGCGCCTGCACGAACGGCCTGGCCAGCGCCGCCGCCAACAGCCCCACCAGCACGCACCGCAGGGCCATCAGGATCAGCTCCTCGACGAGAATCCGCCGGCTCCGCGAGGTCAGCGAATCCTCCAGGAACTGCATCGCCGCCCAATCCACCACGTGCGCCCGCCGGCGATTGAGGAAGTGGATGATGATCGGGATGGCCATTCCGGCCAGGCCGAACAACATGATGGGATTCACGGGCCACATTGTTTGTCGTCAGCGTGCCCTCGCCATCCGTCGGGCGAGGTAATGTGCCAGCCCCAGAGCAAAGCTGTTCTTCGTCGAAAGCTGCACGTAGTCGATGTCCATCTGCCCGCAGCCGATCTCGAGGCGGCGGATGAACAGGCGGACGCGGGCCAGGTACTCGGTCTTCAGCGACAGGGGGTCCAGTTGAATGCGATGGTCGATCCGTTCGAGGTTGCGGAACACGCTCCAGCGGTCGAAGGGGAAGACCAGCTCCTCCTCCGCCATCACGTGCAGCAGCAGCACCTCGTGCTTGCGGTAGCGGAAGTGGTGCAGGGCGTTGAGGATATCCCCGACGTCGTCGAACAGGTCGGAGATGACCACCACCAGCCCGCGCCGGGGCATCCGCTCGGCCATGTCGTGCAGGACGCCCGCCAGGGAGCTCTCTCCCCCGGCGGTGGTGGCGTCCATCTCCGCCAGCAGCACCCGCAGGTGGGATCCACGGCTTCGGGGCGGGATGTAGCGCCGCAGGGCGGTGTCGAAGGTCGCCAGGCCCACCGCGTCCTGCTGGTGGATCATCAGGTGCGCCAGCGAGGCGGCCAGGAACTGGCCGTACTCGAACTTGCTCAGCCCCTTGCCCTCGCGGCGGGCGGCCAGCTTGCCCGCGTAGGACATCGACCCGGAGGAGTCCAGCAGGATCAGCGACCGGAGGTTGGTCTCCTCGACGTACTGCTTGATCGTGTACCGGTCCGACCGCCCCCAGACGCGCCAGTCCAGGTCGCGGATGTCGTCGCCGGGGACGTATTCCCGGTGCTCGGCGAACTCCACGGAAAAGCCCTTGTAGGGGCTCTTGTGCTTGCCGGAGACGAACCCCTCCACCACGCCCCGCGCGATCAGCTCCAGCCGCCCGATGCGGGTCAGCGCGTCCGCGTCCAGCAGTCGCATGTAGCCGGGTTGTCCCGTGCCGGCGGCCTTGGCCACGCCTTGCGTCCCTTCAAATTGCCGGGCCGGCCGGGCGTGCCAGCCGGCCCGTTCCCGCGTTCAGGGATGCTTCCCTGGTGCGTCCTGGGAAAATCCGAAATCCGAAACTCGAAATCCGAAACAAATCAGAAGCACGAAACTCGAAAGAAACAGCCAAACGCATCATCCGAACGTCTGTCAGCGAAGCGGGTTCCTCTTTCAGGCCTCTTCTTTACTTGCCGTTTCGTGTTTCGAGATTGTTTCGCATTTCGTGTTTCGCATTTCGGATTTGCCGTTTGCAGCTAGGCGACTGCATCTTCCACCGCAGGGCGGATTTCCGCCAGGAGCCGGCGGACGACCTCGTTGCTGGTGATGCCCGCGGCCTCGGCGTTGAAGGTGGTGATGATGCGGTGCCGCAGCACGGGCAGGGCCATCGCCCGGACGTCCTCGGTGGTGGCGTGGTAGCGCCCGTGGAGGATCGCCCGGGCCTTGGCGGCCATGATCATGTAGATGCTGGCCCGGGGCCCCGCCCCCCAGTTGACCAGCTCGTTGACAAAGTCCGGCGCCTCCGCCGAGGCGGGCCGGGACGCCCGTGCCAGGTCGCGGGCGTACTGGTATACGTGGTCCGCCACGGGCACGCGGCGGACGATCTCCTGGAGGGCGAGGATCTCCTCGCCGGTCAGGGCGGTCTCCAGCTCGGCGTGGTAGCTGCTGGTGACCTGCTTCATGATCTGGATCTCCTCGTCGGCGTCGGGGTAATCCACCAGGATCATGAACATGAACCGGTCGAGCTGGGCCTCGGGCAGCGGGTACGTGCCCTCCTGCTCGATGGGGTTCTGGGTCGCCAGGACGAAGAACGGCTCGGGCAGGCTGAACGTCTCCTCCCCGACGGTGACGTGGTGCTCCTGCATCGCCTCCAGCAGGGCGGCCTGGGTCTTGGGTGGCGTGCGGTTGATCTCGTCGGCGAGGATCATGTTGGCGAACAGCGGCCCCGGCACGAACCGCAGGCCCCGCTTGCCCGTGGTGCGGTCCTCCTCCAGCACGTCGGTCCCCGTGATGTCCGAGGGCATCAGGTCGGGCGTGAACTGGATCCGCCGGAACGACAGGTGCAGCACCTGGGCCGTGGTGGACACCAGCAGCGTCTTGGCCAGCCCCGGCACGCCCACCAGCAGGGCATGCCCGCGGCAGAACATCGCCACCAGCATCTGCTCGATCACCTCCCGCTGGCCGACGATCACCCTCCCCAGCATCTCGGTCATCTTCCCGTAGGCTTCGTTCAGGTGCTTGACCGCCTGGATATCCTTGTCGCCTTCCGCCCTGGGGGTCATGGGCTTTCCGCTCCTTTCGATCCCCCGGCCGCTGGCAGCGCAGGCCGGGCTTCTACTCGCTTGAACTTCCTGACGTTAAAACCGACGTGCCCCCCGGCGGGTGTCGCAAAAAACCCCGGGCGGATGCCCCTCCGATTCGTCAGCCGCCCCCGGCGCAAAAAACCAGGGCCGTTCCCGCAGGAACGGCCCAGTGCTCTGCGTCGTCGGCGCCGCTCTCGGTATCAGCATCAGTTTTTCTTAGAGGCCTTTCCGGCCTTCGGGGAAGAGCGCGCTTCGGCAACGCAGATCCGCGGATACTATCCTCGCCCTAGGCGACCGCGACGACCTCGGTCACCTCCGGCACGTGCTGTTTCAAGGTCCGCTCCACGCCCATCTTCAGCGTCATCTGCGACATGGGGCACGCCTTGCAAGCGCCCTGCAGACGCACGGACACCTTGCCGGAATCCTCTTCCGCCGACACCAACTCGATGTCGCCGCCGTCGCCCTGGATGTGCGGGCGGATCTTCTCGATGATTTCGGATACCCGGTCGTGGAAACTCTTCTCGTCTGCCATCGATCTCTCTTTCGTGTACCTGGCCAATCCCTTGCGAACCGACACATTATAGGCTTGCCCCCATCCGGTGGCAATCGCTCCTGACGGACCGCACTTGAGCGCGGCGCCCGGCCCGGTATGATGGCGGGCATGAACCGCACACCCAACCTCCTGATCATCCACACCGACCAGCAGAGCTCCTGGACGCTGGGGGCGTATGGGGGCGACCTGGTGGGCACCCCTCACATCGACCGCATCGGCGCCGAGGGGGCGGTCTTCGACAACTTCTTCACCAACAGCGCCCTGTGCACCCCCTCGCGCGGGTGCATGCTCAGCGGGCGGTACCCCAACTGCCACGGGGCCTGGGAGAACAACCTCCAGTTCAACAGCGAGGTGGTGACCCTCGCCGAAGTCCTCGCCGGCGCCGGATACGAAACGGGCTACGCCGGCAAGTGGCACCTGGGCGGCGAGCCACGTCCCGGGTGGATGCAGCCGGAGCGGTCGCGGGGCTTCGCCGACTGCCAATGGATGTTCAACCGCGGGCACTGGAAGAGCGTCGTCGACGGCCGCGGCGGCGGCGAAAAACCGGACCTGTTGCCCCAACTGGGCCTGGGCCAATACACCACCGACTGGCTGGGCGACAAGACGGTCGAGTTCCTCCGCCGCCCTCGCAATGCCCCGTTCTTCCACATGGTCAGCTTCCCCGACCCGCACACGCCCTTCAACGTCCGCCAGCCGTACGCCTCGATGTACGACCCCGCCGACATGCCCGTCCCCGCCAGCTTCGACCAGGGCGACCTGCCCTCCTGGGCCGAGGAGGTCCGCCGGGTGTGCCTGTCCCAGGCCGAGCGGGACGGGATGGAGCCGAAGGCATGGCTGCGGCAGCGCAAAGCCGCCTACTGCGGGGAGGTCAAGTGCATCGACGACAACGTCGGGCGGATCCTCGCGGCCCTGGAGGAGCGGGGCATCCTGGACGAGACGCTGGTGGTCTTCACCACCGACCACGGCGAGTACATGGGCGAGCACGGGATCTACTACAAGAACTACGTCTACGAGACCGCCTATCGCATCCCGCTGCTGGCCCGCCTGCCCGGGCGAGTCCCCGCAGCCGCACGGATCGGCGGGTTTGTCACCACGGTGGACTTCCAGCAGACGATCCTGTCGCTGATGGGCGTCGCACCCAGCGGCGGCGAGCAGGGCAGTGACGCCTCCGTCCTCCTCGACGGCGGCGGCGACGGTTGGCGGGACGAGGCCCTCTTCCACCACAACCGCTTCGACTTCGCCGGCATCTTCACGCCGCAATACGAGCTGGGCCTGGCCCGCTGCGGCGAGCACGTGCTGTTCGACCGCGTCAACGACCCGGACCAGTTGACCAACCTCATCGCCGACCCCGCCCACCGACACGCCGCCGACGACCTGGCTGCACGCGTGGTCGAGCACAACCGCCAGATCGATTCCCCGGCCATGGAATGGCTGGCCGATTGGCGGAACCTCACCCGGGGCGAGGGCACCAAGCCGACGTGTTGCGGTTGACAAGAACTTCCGGCCGGGTGCCATGGTTACGCGTTTTCCGCGTAACCATGCTGACATCGCCCGCGGGCTGGAGCATGGTCAGGCGAACGGCACCTGACCATGGCACCCCGTCCCCGCGAGGGGAACTCGGACATCCGAGGCAGCCATGACGGCGGACGAGATCATCGAACGGCTGGGACTGGTTCCCCTGGAGATGGAGGGCGGGTTCTTTCGGGAGACGTATCGGTGTGACGAGGGCGCTGCCGCCGAGGCCCTGCCGGCCCGATACGGCGGGCCCAGGTGCTTCGGCACGGCCATCTACTACCTGCTCACGCCCGAGACGCATTC
>DASRZG010000118.1:0-2799 GCA_035686585.1 Phycisphaerae bacterium | reverse complement strand
GGCACGCGCTCGACGATCCGCAGGCCGAACCCCTCGATTCCGTAGATCTTGCGCGGGTTGTTGGTCATGATGCGGAGCGTCCGCAGGCCCAGGTCGCGGAGGATCTGGTTGCCGATCCCGTAGTCCCTCCGGTCGGGGTCGAACCCGAGGTCCAGGTTGGCCTGGACGGTGTCGAGCCCCTGTTCTATCTGGAGCTTGTAGGCGCGGAGCTTGTTGATCAGCCCGATCCCGCGCCCTTCCTGGCGGATGTAGACCAGCGCGCCCTTTCCCGCTTCGGCGATCCGCCGCAGCGCCGTCTGAAGCTGCGGGCCGCAGTCGCACCGCAGCGATCCCAGCAGGTCCCCGGTGAGGCATTCGCTGTGGACGCGGATGAGGACGGGCTCGTCGTGGACGACGGGCTTCCCGGCGGCGTCGAGGTACCCCACCCCGCCCATGCACAGCGCCAGGTGCGGCTCGGGGTCCACCACGGAGGTGTAAGCGATCAGGTGGAAGGTGCCCGCCTCGGTGGGCAGGTCGATCTCGACGGCTCGCTCGATCAGCCGTTCGGAGCGCAGGCGGTGGCGGATGACGCCGGCGACGGAGCACATCTTCAGCCCGTGGGTCCGGCAGAATTCCTCCAGATCGTCCCGCCGGGCCATCGTCCCGTCGTCCTTCATGACCTCGCAGATGACGGCGACGGGCTTGAGCCCGGCCAGCCGGGCCAGGTCCACCGCCCCCTCGGTCTGCCCGGCGCGGACCAGCGCGCCCCCGTCGCGGGCGCGGAGCGGGAACACGTGCCCGGGGCGGACGAAGTCGGCCGGCTTGGCGCCTTCGCGGCAGGCGACCTCGATGGTCCGCGCCCGGTCGGCCGCGGAGATGCCCGTGGTGATCCCCGTCGCCGCGTCGATGGTGACGGTGAACGCCGTCCCGAACCGCGAGGAATTGTCGGCGACCTGTGGGTGCAACCCCAGCTCGTCGGCGCGGGTGCCGGTCATGGGCAGGCAGATGAGCCCCCGCCCGTATCGGGCCATGAAGTTGACCTTCTCGGGGGTGATCGTCTCGGCCGCACAGACCAGGTCGCCCTCGTTCTCGCGCGACTCATCGTCCACCAGGACGATCATCCGCCCGTTTCGAAGCTCTTCGAGAATGTCCTCAATCGGATCCATCGTCGCTTTCCGCTCGGGCCCGGCCGCCGGGCTTGTGGGCATTGGCGCTTTCCAGCGGCTTCTGTTCGGTGGCGACGAAGTGCAGTCCCAGGCGGGTGTAGCTGATGACCGCCAGAACGCACAGCGCCGCCACGATCCATCCTGTCCCCAGGGCGATGCGGGTCCCGATCCGCATGCCCAGGAGGTTCAGTTCCGGGGCGATCAGCGTCAGGCCCACCAACCAGACCTGCCCGAACGTGCAGATCTTCCCGGCAGAGGTCGGGTGGACGCGCACCCGGTCCGTAACCAAGTATACCACGAGAAACCCGATGATGACCCACAGGTCTTTCCCGACAATCATGACCACGACCCACCCGGGCAGCGGCGCGTCGGGCACCCACGACCCGGGCAGCGACAGCAGCACCGCCGAACAGACGATCAGCACCTTGTCCGCCAGCGGATCCAGGATCGCCCCCAGGCGGGTGACGGCGTTGAGCTTCCTCGCCAGGGCCCCGTCGATCAGGTCCGACACCGCCGTCATTACGAAGATGCCCACCGCGGCATAGCGAGCATACGCCCATCGCTGCTGGTTCATCAGCAGCACCACGAACGGGGCCACCAGCAGCAGCCGCAGCATGCTGATCCGGTTCGGCCAGCTCAGCGAACCCCAGGGCTTGACGGGTTTGGTCTGCATATCCAAATGCCGGCCGCGCGGTCGCCGGGCGTGGCGCGGACCTACCGGGCGCCCTTCTCGGCCCGGCGGACGTCGCGGCGGAACAGCCAGGCTCCCAGCAGCAGGATCGCGCCCAACGGGAAGGCGGCGACGGCGGACCAGCGGGCGCTCTTGCTTGCGAGCAGGGAGCCCTGCCCCGCGGTCTCGGCCGACTCGAGGCTGCCCTGCAGCGCCAGCGCGGCCCCGCCGAGGACGAACAGCAACACGCCGGTGACCAGCAGCAGCGGGATCATAAACCGTTTGAACTGGTGCGCGTGGGCCTGGGATGCGAGTCTGCCGTGGCGGCGCAGCCGCGCGGCCTGGGCGGCGGGCCCGGCCGCGCCGGGCAGGCCCGCGCTCATGAGGACGGGGTCGGACGCTGATTCCGCCGTCTCGCCCTGCATGATGGCGAGGGGACTGGCGGCGTCCTCGACGTCGTCGGCCTCGAAGTACTCTTCCACCTCGCGCAGCTCTTCGCCGGTGGGTTCGATCCCCTCGGCCATCGACTGGAGGGCGTCGGCGGCCTCGACGCCCTGTTCGGGGGCATTCGCAGCGGGCCGGGTGTCTGCGCTCTCGGCGGCGTCTTCCGCCGGTGACTCGTCCTGTGGAGGCTTCGGTTCCTGTTCGACCATGGCGTCGCTTCGTCCGGGAGTTATAATTCCTTTCAGATGATACCCGTGCAGCGCCTGGCGGCCAATGGGTTTTTCAACCGGAGAGGTGAGTCATGAACATCCGTCAACCAGTCCGGGCCGGTTCCTTCTATGAGGCGTCCCTGTCGTCGTGCCGGCATCACGCCCAGAAGCTCCTGGACGCGGCCCGGCTTCCCGCCGACCTGCCGGGGCGGATCTTCGGGGGGCTGGTCCCGCACGCCGGATGGATGTTCTCGGGCGGCCTGGCCGCCAGGACCTTCAAGGCGCTCGCCGCCGCCGCGCCGATCGAGACGCTGGTGCTGTTCGGGGCCGA
>DASRZG010000117.1:0-5584 GCA_035686585.1 Phycisphaerae bacterium | reverse complement strand
CGACGGCCTCGGCCTCCCTGGCCAACGTGGCGATCAACTGGAACGGCGACACGGGCCAGTTGCAGCTCTACACACCCGCCGACCTGACGGGGATGTTCACGATCACGCTGACGGCGGTGGAGGACGGCTTTGACCAGGCCGGGCTCGTCAGGTCCACCCGGACGCTGTACGTGATGTGCGGCGCCCCGGGCGTCCCGGTGACGCTGGGTCCGCGCCTGCCGGCGTCCGAGAACGCCGCCAACCTGGGCGTGTTCCGCGACGGGGACATCCTGTACGTCGCCGCCGGCGAGAGCGGGCTGGAGGCGTGGAACGTCGCCGCCGATCCGCCGGTGCTGCTGGATGTCTTCGGGGACCTGGGCTTCGCCCGGGACGTGAAGGTGGCCGACGGCGTCGCCTACGTCGCCGACACGTGGGAGGGCCTGGCGACGCTGGACGTGTCGGACCCGTCGGACATCCAGTCGCTGGACCTGCTGGTGCTGCCCGGGCTGCCGGTGTCGGTCGAGCTGCTCGGCGACACCGCCTTCGTGCCGCTGTACTCCGGGGGCGTGGCGTCGGTGGACATCTCCGATCCCGCCAATCTCGTCAACCGCCAGACGCTGCTGGCGCTGGCCCCGGGCTTCAACTTCACGCAGGCGGTCTCCGTGGCGGTGCGGGGCAACTACGCCTACGTCAGCGAGGCCGCCGGCGGGGTGGTGGTGCTGAGCATCTCCAAGGGCTGGAAGCTCTCCTTTGCCGGCGCGTTCGGCACGGGCGGGTCGCCCTGGGGCATGGACGTGGCCGACGGGAGGCTGTACGTCGCCGACCAGAACGTCGGACTGATCGTCTACGACCTCAAGAACGCCAAGAAGCCGCGGTTCCTCGGATACTGCCCGCTGGACAGCTACGCCTGGCAAGTGACCGTGGTCAACCAGACCGCCATCCTCGGCGGGCAGACGGGCTTCGACTTCATCGACGTCTCCGACCCCAGGTCCCTCAGCGCGGCGGACATCGAATACACCTTCAGCACGCCCTCGACCGTCTCGGCCGGGGCGCTTTCGGGCACGACGCTTGCCCTGCCGGTGGCCACGGACGGCGTGATCCTCATGGACGTGATCGAGTTCACCAACCGCATCACCGCCCACGGCAAGTACACCTTCCTCGACGACCACGGCGTGGCCGTGACGTTGAACCCGAAGAACGCCAGCGTCCGCGTGTACACCTCGGGCCCCGGCACCGGGCACATCCAGAACCTGGTGATCCTGCCGGCTGCGGCCAACGCCAACGTTACCATCACCACCCAGGGCGGACGGACCACCGCCGACCGGCTGGACATCCTCGCCCCGATGGGCAGCTTCACCGCCAAGACCGTCGATATCAACGGCGACGTGGACGTCGAGACGCTCAAGAAGCTCACCCTCGGCAACGTCGGCGGCGGCAGTCTGACCATCGGCGCCTCGGCCAACCCCAGGGACGCCGTCACGGTCGTGCTGGGAAGGGTGGCGGACATGGGCCTCGTCGCCGGCACCCCCATCAAGTCGCTGACCGCCACCGACTGGCGCGACACGGACGCCACGGCCGACGGCGTCACGGCGCCGTGGATCGGCAAGCTGACCACCAAGGGCGACAAGAAGGCCGGCGTGGCGGGGGACTTCCAGGCCTCGCTCGCCCTGACCGGAGTGGGCGCGCCCCCGTCCACCCTCGGCAGCGCCAAGATCGCGGGTGATTTCCGCAACGCCGAATGGAACATCGCCGGACAGATGGGCAAGCTCACCGTCGTCGGCACCGCCGGCGACGTGACCGTCCGGACCACCAACGACATGGCCGGGATCGCACTCGGCGCCGCGGACCACGCCGACTTCCTCGCCGGCATCGCCGGCAGCGTCGATCGCCGGCCCGGGGAGAACGATTTCGTCAACCTGGTCGCCACCATCAAGTCCGTCAAGATCACCGGGCTGAAGAACCCGCCCCCGGGCTTGAGCCGGTTCTTCTCCAACAGCAACTTCTCGGCCGCGTTCATCGGGTCGGTGTCGCTGCTCAACGCCGACTACGAAAACGGCCTGGAGGCCTTCGGCCTGTTCGCCCGCGACATCGACACGGGCAAGGAGATCAAGTCCGTCAAGTACGCGGACAAGACCACCGGCGAGAAGTGGTCCTACCCGCCCAAGGACGGCACCGTCTTCGACGCCCCCGGCGATCTGGAGATCGCCGTCCTCTGATCATTCCGACCTCCGCATCCGTGCGGACGAACCCGATTTCCACGCGGCGGCCCCCGGGGTCGCCGCGTTTGTTTCTGCGCGTTGGCGACGGCGGGACGGCCCGGGTTCACTGACTCGCCCCCTCGGGGAGTGCCCCGGCCTGGGGGCGGGGCGGGGTGTTGAAGGGGCAGGTGAACTGTGGTATTGGATTGGGCGGCGTTCCAATTGTGCTCTCACCATCGAATCGAGGAGTTGTCATGAAGATTCCGCGGGCAGTGTGGACGATCGGGGCCGCCCTCGCCATTTCGGGCGGGGCCTGGGCGGCGGATTTCGAGTTGCCGCTTACCTTCCGGCCGACGGTGGCGCCAGGCCGGTCAGCGGTGGTTTCCAACGGCGTGCCGCTGCTGGTCGGGCAGGCCAAGGACGTGGACGAGTTGCACGTGATCGGGCCCGACGGGAAGGAAGTGCCCGCCCAGTTCCGCGTCCTGGCGCGGTGGTGGCGGCTGGACAACTCCATCCGCTGGGTGCTGGTGTCGTTCGTCCGCGGCGCCGAGGAGCCGAAAGAGCCGATCTACAAGCTGGTGGGCGCCGCCGCCGGCAAGTCCCGTCCGGCAACGAAGATGAAGCTGACCGAGGACGACGAGGCCATCCGCATCGACACCGGCGCGGCCACGTTCGAGGTCAGCACCAAACGGTTCAACCTGCTCAGCCGGGTCACGGTGGGCGGGCAGACGGTGGTCCAGGCGGATGCCAAGAGCGGCTCGGTGGTGGAGGACACCGAAGGCAGGAAGTACTACTCCGCCCTGGGCACCGACTCGGTCCGGGTGCTGGACAAGGGCCCGGCCATGGTCCGCCTGGTCGCCCGGGGCCGGCACGTGTCCGACCAGGAGGGCGCCTTCAAGCCGTACCTGTACGGCTACGAGATCTTCATGACCTTCCACGCCGGCCAGCCCTACGTGAACGTCGACGCCATCCTCACCAACAATCCCGCCAAGCCCATCGGCGAGCCGCACTTCAAAGACTGGTCGCTGCTGGTTCCCGTCGGGCGGAGTGCGGGCGACTGGCAGGCGGGGGCGGTGAAGGGCAAGGCCGGCGAGTCGACGGTGATCTACCAGGACTCCGTCGGCACGGACAACTGGCAGCGCAACCTGGGGATCAAGTTCTTCGCCTTCGACTGGGGCGAGCATCCGAGCAAGGACCTGGCGACCTTCCGCGGCTACAAGCAGTGGCGGATCGCCGGCGACAGCCGCCAGGAGGTCGCCGCCGGGGACTTCTCCGACGGCGTGCTGGACGGCGTCCGCGGCGATGCGGGCTGCGTGGTGGTGCCGCGGTACTTCTGGCAGCAGTTCCCATCGGCCGTGGGCTTCGGCGGCGACGGCGTCCTGCGTCTCTCGCCCTTCCCGCGGGAGTACAAGGAGGTCCACTGGCTGGAGGACGCCACCGCCAAGGGCCAGGAGTTCCATCTCTACTTCCACCGCGGCGCCGTCAAGCCCGCCGAGGTTGCCGCCCGGTACACGAAGCGGACGTTCGCGCTGCCGACGCCGGAACACTGCGGGCAGGCGGGAGCGCTGTCGGACCTGGGGCCGTACATGAACCACCCCAAGATCGCCGACGCCGTGGCGACGGACTTTTCGATCGAGAACGTGGACAAGCGGCTGTTCTCCACGGACAGCGGCCGGGGCAACGGGTACGGGTGGCAGGTCTTCGGCATGCGGTGGTTCGAGGCGGCGGGGCACTCGCCGTGGAACTACGAGCCGCTGGCCTCGTCGGACTACCTGTGGCGGGCCCTGCTGAGCGGGCGGGACGACCACCTGGAGTGGGGCCTGCGGGTGTCGCGTCACTTCCGCGACGTGCGGGCGTACCAGATCGACGATCGGGACAACCTGGCGCTGTGGACGACGTTCGACAAGTACTGGGAGGACTGCTGCGTCGAGCACTTCAACCGGCTGATGGGCGGGGCGATCGAAAGCCGGCACAAGAACCCCGACCCGCAGAAGACGCACCCCTACAAACGCTACCGCTGGCCGCTGCCGAACATGTCGCACATGAACTGCGACGAGGTGTACGACCTGTACCTGCTGACCGGCGACGAGCGGGCGCTGCGGTGCATGCGGACGTGCGCCGATCACGGCATGGCATGGGTGCTGCTGAAGCCGGGCCGGCGGAGCGTCTATCGCGACGAGGGCTGGTGCACGCGGACGGTGATGCGCTACTACGAGCTGACCGCCGACAAGAAGTACGAGCCCATCGCCCGCGGGCTCGTGGAGAAGCTCTGGCACGACATCGACAAGGCCGGGGCGATCTCCCCCGGCCACGGCGGGACGTGGTACCAGGCCATCTACGCCCGCGGCGTGATCGCCGCCTACATGGCCACCGGCGATGAGCGGATGCGCGACCTGGCCCTGGGCTGTGCCGACTGGGCGATGACCTACGAGAAGACCACCCAGGGCTACCCCGCCCTGACCAAGGACGGCCCGTATTGGGAGTGGACCCCGGCCGAGAGGCTCGGCCCCAAGGGCAAGCCCGGCATGCCCGCCAACTACGCCAACGGCTACCACATCGACCTGTTCGCCTGGGCCTACGACCAGACGGGCGACCCCAAGTACCTGCCCGAGATGGAGTACGCGTGGAAGTACAACGCCAACAGTTGGTGGCTGGGGTACTTCCCGACGGCCATGTACATGGCGTACGGGCCCCGCGACGACAAGACCGCCCCGGCCGCCGTCACCGACCTGAAGGCCGAGGCGGGCAAGGGCGAAGGGTCGGTCTCGCTGGCCTGGACCGCCCCCGGCGACGACGGGGCCGAGGGAACCGCGGCCGTCTACCAGATCAAGTACGCCCCCAAGCCGATCGTCGAGTTCGTCACCTGGCCGGGGCAGCGCCAGACCCACATCAATTTCTGGGGCTCCGCCAACGTGCCCGACGAGCCCTCCCCCGCCAAGGCGGGGACGCGGCAGAGCTATACCGTCAAGGGCCTGGCCCCGGGCACGTATTGGTTCGCCCTCAAGGCCCGTGACGAACGGAACAATCAAAGCGGGCTGTCCAACGTGGTTTCCGTGACCGTCAAATGACGCGTGCGGATTCCGCCTTCGCGGGAACGAGTACGTGAGATAGCGACGGCGGTCGGGCAGGACCAGCCCGTCAGGGCGGAACATGCTAGCCCATGGCGGAAGCCATGGGGTAGCGAACGCCCCGGGGGGCAAGCCCCTTCAGGGGCGACACGAAGCCCTGTGTCGCCCCTGAAGGGGCTTGTCGATCGTCGGGGCGATTTCTACCCACCGCTGCCGCGATGGGCTAGTGCAGCGTCAGTTTTGAATCCTTGGGTATAACCGTTTCAGCTTGATCCTGGCGTCGGGTGTTGTGAACTGCCAGTCCACGCCCTTCTGCCGGGCGTTTCGGTCGCATTCCCA
>DASRZG010000116.1:0-2204 GCA_035686585.1 Phycisphaerae bacterium | reverse complement strand
CGGCGAATACGCCCTGATCGAGGTGAACGACGGCACGGGCTGGACGACGCTGCGGACGATCCAGGACGGCGACGACGACAACGTGTATCACTATGCCTCGTACGACCTGTCGGGATTCGACATGGTCAGCGACTTCGAGGTCCGGATCTCGCTGTCAGCGGGCAGCCGCGACTGGGTGTTCATCGACGACATCCTGATCCAGTAGGCGGCATTCGGAAACCGTTGAGCAGGACGATCGCAGGCCCATCCCGGCAGCGCCCGGGGTGGGCCTGCTGTGCGCCGGACGTGCGAAGGGAGTCGGGGGAGTTTGACGACCTGGCCAGCAGTCCGGTAGCATGCTACGGACCGCGGCGGTGCCGGAGCAACCGGCCGTCCCGGGATGGGAGCGCCTCGTGAAACGGACGCGAATGGTGGACAAGCCCTTGAAGGGCAGGCGATGACCGGAAGGCTCACCATCGTGGATGACAAGCTTGCCCTCTTCGGCGGGCCCAAGGCGGTCCAGGTCGATCCGGGCGACATCTTCGACTGGCCGATCGTCACGGCGGAGGACGAGCAGGCCGTGCTGGAGGTGCTGCGGGCGGGAACGATGTCCGGGACGGACGTGACCCGGCAGTTCGAGGCCGAGTTCGCCGCGTGGATGGGCGTGCCTTATGCCCTGGCCCACTGCAATGGCACCGCCGCTCTCCAGGCGGCGATGTGGGCGGTCGGCGTCGGCCGCGGCGACGAGGTGATCTGCCCGTCCATGACCTACTGGGCGTCGGGCCTGCCGGCGATGACGCTGGGGGCGCGGGTCGTGTGGGCGGACATCGAACCCGACACGCTCTGCCTCGACCCCGCCAGTGCGGCCCAGCGCATCACCGACAGGACCCGGGCCATTGTCGTGGTCCACTACGCCGGCTACCCCGCCGACATGGGGCCGATTCGGGAACTGGCCCACAGCCGGGGGGTGAAGGTGATCGAGGACGCCTCCCACGCCCACGGCGGGCTGCATGAGGGGGTCAAGCTCGGCGCCGTCGGCGACGTCGGCGCGATGTCGTGCATGACGGGCAAGAGCTTCGCCATCGGCGAGGGCGGCATGCTGGTCACCGCCGATCGGGAGGTCTACGAGCGGGCGATCCTCTGGGGCCACTACGAGCGCCACGGCGACCTGACCATCCCCGCCCTCCGCGCGCTCAGCGGCGTGGCCGGCCCCCACGTCAGGACCGGCCTGCCCCTCGGCGCCGTCAAGGGCCGGATCAACCAGATGGCCTCGGCCATGGGGCGCGTGCAACTGAGGCACTACGACCGCCGGCTCGATGAAATCCGCAAGGCAATGGATCGCTTCTGGGACGGCCTGGAGGGCACGCCGGGCGTCCGCGCCCATCGCCCCCCGGCCGGTTCGGGCCGGCAGATGGGCGGGTACTACCATGCCCGAGGCCTGTACCGCGCCCACGAGTTGGGCGGGCTGCCCCTGGCGCGATTCTGCGAGGCGCTGAACGCGGAGGGGTTTCCCACCGCGCCCGGGGCGAACATGCCGCTGCACCGCCAGCCAATCAACCAGGTTGACGTCTATGGGGACGGGCGGGCAACCCTGGGCGCCCCCTGCCCGGCCGGCTCGCTGCCGGTGGCCGAGTCCATCGACGAGATCGCCTTCGGAGTCCCCTGGTTCAAGCACTGCCGCCCCGAGACGATCGACCCGTACGTCGCTGCCGTCAGGAAGGTGGCTGCGCACGCCGAAGAATTGATGCGGGAGTAACCGACGCCCGACCGGCCGTCCAATCGGCCGCTTCACGCGGGGGCCCTACCATGTCAGCGTCCTGACGCTCTCGGCGGCGCCTGCCACGTCGCCGAGGGGGACGAACCGGACGGTCAGCGACTTGGCGCCGGCGGTCACCATCAGCAGGCCTCGGTTGGCGGCGGGGTCGACGCACCAGGCCGTGGTGGGAGCGCTGACCACGTGGACCCCGGTCCGCTGCTGGAAGCCAAACTCGTGCAAATGCCCGCAGAAGATGGCGCGGATATTGGGGTGTTCGGCCACTACCTTCCACAGCCGGTCGGGATCGATGATCCCCTCGTTGTCCGTGCGGATCGGGTGGTGGTGCATGAACACCAGCACATTCCGGTCGCCCGCGGCTGAGGCCTGCTCGGACAGCCAGCTCAACTGCGAGTCGCTCAACTCGCCGACGGTCTGCCCGCCACGGCGGGTGTCCATGGCGATCATCCGC
>DASRZG010000115.1:0-3126 GCA_035686585.1 Phycisphaerae bacterium | reverse complement strand
CTGGACTTCCCGGATGGCCGCCCTTTTACCCACCGTACCACCGGCATCTGCGCTTCGCTTCGACTTCCGCGGTGGGCTAGCATGGGTTGCCCTTACGGGCTGATCCTCTCGCCGTGGGCTGGCATGTTCTGCCCTTGCGGGCCGGGGGTGGTATACTCACCCCCCCCGAAGGGAGACGGCGATGAGGAATGCGGCGATGGCGGGGGTGTGGCTGATCGGGCTGATGGCGTCGCTTCCGGCGGCGTCGGCGGGGGACGTCCGGGCGGACCATCCGCGCCTGTTCATCGATGACGTCGAGGTCATGCGGAAACGAGCCGGCGGGCCGCTGGCGGAGGACTATCGGCTCGTCAAGCAGTCGGCTGATGCGGCCGTCAAGGCCGGGCGGCTGCGGTCGCTCGACAACAACTGGGCGATCCCGGACGACATGCTCAACTGCGCCCTGGCGTGGCTGGTCGAGCGGGACCGCAAGTACGCCGACCTGATCGTCCGGCAGTGGGGCGACGGCTCCATCATCGCCAACCCCGGCGGCAGCCAGTTCGGCTATCACGCGATCGCCTACGACTGGATCTACGACGCCCTGTCCCCCCAGCAGCGCGTCCGCTACGGCGACGCCCTGGGCGGCTGGCTGCGCTACTTCACCGGCAAGCCCGAGATCCTGCTGAAATGGGGGCACTGGGAGTACAACCAGACGTGGGGGCCGATCCACTTCAACGTCATGAACAGCCGGGACGCCCTGGCGCCCAAGCTGATGGTGGCCCTGGCGATCGCCGGGGCCGGCACCGCCCGCGAGGCCGACGCGCAGGCCTTCCTCGCCTCCTGGCGGAAGCGCATCCCCTCTGAGTGCATCCCGGCCTTCAACGGCATGGGCGGGGTGTGGTCGGAGTCCTACGGCCACGGGGCCTACGGGCCGGTGACGGTCATCCCCTATGCCTTCCGCGCCTGGCGGACGGCCACGGGCGAGGACCTGCTCCGGCTGGTCAAGCCGTGGGGCTATCCCGTCGAGGAGCCGCGCTGGGTGGCGTACACGATGATGCCCCACAACGAGCGGACGGCCTTCATCGACGACGGCGACGGGTCCAGGCCGGCGGCGTTCGCCCGGGCGGCGGCGATGCTGGGGGACGGGCTGTCGCAGTGGTTCTCCGACCGCGGCAGGGAGTGGCTGAAGGAGCGCTGGCAGCGGGTGGCCTGCTACGACCCGGCCATCGCCCCGGCCGGGCCCGGGACGCTCCCGCTGGGCTACCTCTTTGGCGGTGCGGGCCACGTGTACATGCGGAGCGCCTGGACCGACCCGAACGCCACGTGGGCCTTCTTCGGCTGCGGCCCGCAGTTCGGCGGGCACTCGCGCGACGACGAGGGGCATTTCCTGATCTGCCGGAAGGGCGCGCTGGTCTCGCGGCAGGGCGGGCAGGGGCACAACGACAACGATTACTACGCCGGCGGATCGCTGATCTACAACATCGTCACCATCTTCGACCCCACCGAGACGTTTCGACGGTCGCGCGGCAACGAGAACGACGGCGGGCTGCTGCGGCACGTGTACGAGGGCGGCCCGTTCCCGCGCCAGCGCGGGCGGATCACCGCCTTCGAGCACACGCCGGCCTACACGTACGCCGCGGCCGACATCACCAAAGGCTACAGCGGCGCCAAGGCGAAGGAGGTGACGCGGCAGTTCCTGTACCTGCGCGGCCGGCGGGAGTATTTCGTCGTCTTCGACCGCGTGGAGGCGACGCGGGCCGAGCTGAAGCGGCACTTCTTCCTCCACGTGCCGACGGAGCCGCGGGTCGCCGGCCGGGTCCTCACGTGGACGAGCCTGCCGGAAGCCGACGGGGACCGGTCGGTCCTGGCCACGGGCCGCTCGCGAATGTTCCTGCACTCGCTGCTGCCGGATCGGGCCGAGATCGTCACCCGCGGCGGGGCCGGGAAGGAGGCCTGGGGTCACCCGCTGGAGCCGGCGGGGCAGTACAACCACGGGACGGCCGGCCGGGGCAAGCCGCCTGTCTGCCCCTGGCGGATCGAGATCGGCGACGGTGGGGCGGGGGCCGGGACGCTGTACCTGCACGTGTTCGAGATCGCCGAGGAGGGTGACCGAGAGCCCGCCGCCGTCCGATTCGTCCCCCCGGCCGGCGTGGACATCGGGGGTCCGGGCGGCTGGCAGGTCCGCTTCCATGCCGCCGGCGCGCTGGGCGGCACGGTCGGGGCGTCACCCCTGGCGGAGGCCGTGAAGACGGACGGACAGTATAGATAGAGGCGGCGGCGCGGGGCCTCGGCCCCCGATTCCCCGTTTCAGGGATGATGCAAGTCTACGGCATCCGCGGCCTGTGGCCGTGGAACAGACTCGCGATCAGCAGCACCAGGAACACCGCCAGGAAGATAAAGAACAGCACCTTGGCGATCATGGCCGCCCCCGCGGCGATTCCGGTGAAGCCCAGGATGGCGGCCAAGACCGCCACGACGAGGAAGATCAACGCCCAGCCCAGAAGACCCATGATGACTCCCCTTTGATACGCTCTCGTTCCAGCGTTCGGTGTCCTAGCCGCGGACGCCAACCGCGCGCCGCCGGCGGGCGCGGTATCCCCCGCCCCAGTGGCCGATGTCCACGATGACGGCGATGGCGATCAGGATCATCCAGCCCAGCGTGATGCCGCCGGTGGTGTTCAGCACGGCCGCCATGTACGCCAGCGTGGTGTACGGCATGAAGATGAACCCCAGCACCGGCCAGATCCACGTTGTGAACGCCGCCTGAAACCAGCGGGTGAACAGGAGAATCAGCACCATGGCCACTCGCGGAAGCAGCAATGCCAGCAGGATCACCAGACAGCCCATCGGTTGACCCTTTCCACCCTCCCCCGTGATCACCCGCCTCAGGATAGCACCGGCCGCCGTTCGGGTCCATGGCGGCAGGGATGATCCGGCGATGGGGTGATTCCCGACCGGCCGTAGGGGCACCGGCGCGCGCGACGCCGCGGCGGGAGTGGGGTCGCCGCGGCGTGCGGTGAGCATATAGCTCCGGTCGCGCCTTTCCGTAGGCCAAGGAGAAGTTCGGGATCAGACACCGTTTGCTTCCACGTCGAAGCTACGATACCCCCGGCCCGCCGTGCCAATCGCGGCGGGCGGAATTCCCGCGGC